>NZ_LYSP01000050.1:0-38844 GCF_001728945.1 Pseudomonas sp. ENNP23 | reverse complement strand
CGGCCTGGCAACGGGCCTTGAAGGAAGCCGACTGCCTCATGGGCCGTGGCCTGCCAGGCAGCGGCGAGCTGAGCCCCATCGCCTGGCGCGCGGCTCAGCCCAAGCATGAACGGGGCATGGTACCCAGCGAGCGCTGGATGGTCGCCGTGGCCATGGATCGCACGGTCTACGGCGACCTGTCGAAAGTGGCGCTGCGGGCCATGCATGAGGCGGCCCTGAATCACGAGGTGCCTTTCGAACCGATTGATGACAGCGACTCGCGTTTCAATCTGCCGGAGGACCTTGCCCCCATTGCTGACAAGCTGCTCGCCTATGCCCGTGGTGCTAGCAGTCGCCTGACCTTGGAAGAAGAACGCAACCTGCTGGGCCGCTACATCCACACCTCCGCCCACTGGGTGCCAACCGTCGGCCTGCTGCTCAACAAACCGGCCAATCAACGGCTGGCCTACAACCAACGACCTCAAGAGGGTTACCCGGAATGACCTTGCGACTGATCGTTGCCCTTCTGCTGCTCCTGCCCCTGAACGGCTGTGCCAGCAATGCTCCGCGGCTGCCCTATCCCACCTGGTACATCGGGCTCGGCGCACCTCACTATATGGAAGCCCGGGTGGAAAGCGTGGACGTGGTTGATCGTCGAAACCTGGCCTTCGAGCGTGTGCACAGTGGTGTAGTGGCCTACAACAACCGGACAGAAGGTTGGTGGGAAGGTGGCGGCAAAATGAAACCTATCAACAACGTCGACCTGCCCAATATCATCTTCGTGCGCTGGCAATCCCTGGTGGAGCCCCAGGTCTACAACGTGCGCATCAACATTCCGGAATGGGTGCGGGAGGAGATGGTCAAGCCACAGCGCACGATCTGTGTCCAGTCCACCGAGGAGGAAACCCAGTACCGCAAAGCCATCTCAATTGGTCTGGCGCCTGGGGGAGTTGCCAAGGTTTGGCTTATGGGGCCCTGCCTAAAAGCCAAAGAGGTCGGCCGTTTCGTTGGGGTAGTCGAACCCAGGGGTACGCACAAAGGATACCGGGGGGGACGCTTCACCCTGAAGCCAAGCGAAGCCGCGCGAGCCTATATCGAGCAGCACGGGATTCCGTATGACTCCTGGTAAGACATTTCCCCTCGGTCGCAGCCAGCCCGCCAAGCCTGAAGGGGGGGCCGTGGCCATGGACCGCACGCTCTATGGCGACCTGCCCAATATCATCTTCGTGCGCTGGCAATCCCTGGTGGAGCCCCAGGTCTACAAGTTGCGCATCACTATCCCGCAGTGGGTACGGGACGAGATGGTCAAGCCCCTGCGCACGGTTTGCGTCCATTCCACCGAGGAGGAGATCCAATACCGCAAAGACATCTCCATTGGCCTGGCTCCAGGGGGCATCGCCAAGGTCTGGGTGGGAGGGCCCTGCCTCAAAGCCAAAGAGGTTGGCCGTTTCATTGCGGTAGTCGAACCCAGGGGCACGCACAAAGGGTACCGAGGAGGACACTTCACCCTGAAGCCAAGCGAAGCCGCGCGAGCCTATATCGAGCAGCACGGCATTCCGTATGACTCCTGGTGAAACCGCAGCCCGCCCGCCTATGCCATGGCAAGCCTGGGGAGTCGCCGTGGCATGGCACGCACGGTCTACGGTGACCTGTCCAAGGTGGCCCTGCAGGCCATGCATGAGGCGGCCGTGAAGTTCGAAGTACCGCTGAAAGCGTTACCCGCCGAAGCAGCATTCCAACTGCCCGATGACCTCGCCCCCATCGCTGAAAAGCTGCTCGCCTATGCGCGGGGTACCAGCAATCGCCTGACTCACGAGGAAGAGCGTTACCTGCTGGGCCGCTATATCCATACCTCCGCCCACTGGGTGCCAACCGCCGGCCTGCTGCTCAACAAACCGGCCAACCAACGGCTGGCCTACAACCAACGACCTCAAGAGGGTTACCCGGAATGAGATTGCGCCTATTGATCGCCCTCCTGCTGCTGCCTCTGAGCGGCTGCGCGAGTGGCGGCCCTAAGCTCCCCTATCCCACCTGGTACATCGGGCTGGGCGCACCCCGCCATATGGAGGTCTGGGTAGAAAGCGTGGACGTGGTCGACCGTCGAAACCTGGCGTTTGAAGACGTACACGGTGGCGTAGCGGCCTACAACAATCGAACCGAGGGTTGGTGGGAAGGTGGCGGCAAGATGATGCCCATCAACAACGTGGACCTGCCCAACCTTATCTTCGTGCGCTGGCAATCCCTGGTGGAACCCCAGGTCTACAAGTTGCGCATCACTATTCCGCAATGGGTACGGGACGAGATGGTCAAGCCACAGCGTACGGTCTGCGTACATTCCACCCAGGAAGTGACCCGTTTCCGCCATGACATATCCATTGGTCTCGCACCTGGGGGCATCGTCAAGGTCTGGGTGGGAGGGCCTTGTCTCAAAGGAAAGGAAATCGGCCGTTTCGTTGGGGTAGTCGAACGCAAGGGGCCAAGTCAGGGGCAGACGGGCGGGAAATACGCCTGGCCCGAGCTGGAGCCTGCGAGCAAGGCCTACATCGAACAGCACGGCATTCCCTACGACTCCTGGTGAGGGCTACCCGGAATGACCTTACGACTGATCGTTGCCCTGCTGCTCCTGCCCCTGAGCGGCTGTGCTGTCGCGGTGTAGTCCGGCCATCAGAACAACGCCAGGCTGTAGGTGAGGAAGACCCGGTTCTGGTCGACGTCGGTGCTGGCCTGGCTGCGCAGGCTGGCGTTGCGCCAGGTGATGCCCAGGCCCTTGGCCGGCCCGGCCTGCACCACGTAGGCCAGGGTGAAGTCCCGTTCCCACTCCTGCAGGTGGCCGCGTTCGGAGCGGATGCCGCTGCCCTTGAGGTAGGCGATGTTGCTGGTCAGCCCCGGCAGCCCCCAGGTGCCGAAGTCCACCCCGTACTGGGCCAGCCAGGTGCGTTCGCCGGCGCGGGCGAAGCTGTTCAACTGGCGGTCGGTGATGAGGTAGACGTCGCTGCCGTTGCCTTGGTTGGGCTGGATGAAGTGGCTGTCGCCGCTCAGGCGCTGGTAGCCGGCGCCGAGGGTGTGGGCGCCGAGGCTCCAACTGAACAGGGCGCTCCAGGCGCGATTGTCCACCCGGCCGCGATGGGCGCCGCTCTCGCCGTTGCCGGGGCCGTAGTAGCCGGCGGCGGTGTAGCCCTCGGCGCGGCCGCTGTGGCTGGCGTTGCGGCCGCTGGCGCGGGTGTCGAAGTGGCGCAGGTCGGTCTTCAGCGTGCCCAGGGGCAGCGCCTGTTCGTGGTTGAGGCCGAGGAAGTGCTGGCGATAGAAGTCCTCCAGTTGGCCCAGGTAGTACTGCACCTGCAACTGCTGGCTGACCTGGTAGTCCAGGCCGAGGAAGTCGAAGGCGTCGCTGTAGCGGGCCGGCGCCGCGCTGACGGCGTTGCCGGGCTTGCGCGGGCTGTTGGCGCCGTTGATGGAAAGGTCGTCGCGGTGGCTCTGGGCGCGCCCCTTGGCCTGGCGCAGGCGGCCGGCCAGCAGGGTGAGGTCGTCGAACTCGCGCACCGTCAGCTGGGCGCCTTCGAAGGTCTGCGGCAGCAGGCGCCCGTCGTTGGCCTTGATCACCGGCAGGCGCGGGATCAGGGTGCCGACCCGCGCCTCGCTGGCGCCGACCCTCAGCTTGGCGGTGAGCCCGAGGCTGCTGTATTCGTCGCGGGCGCGGCCGTCGTGCTCCAGGGGGAACAGGGCGCTGGGGGTGCGGGCCTGGTCGGCCTTGCCGGCGCGGCCGCCACCGTCCAGACGGAGGCCGAGCAGGCCGATGGCGTCGAGGCCGACGCCCACCGTGCCTTCGGTGTAGCCGGACTGGTAGTCCAGGCGCAGACCCTGGCCCCATTCCTCGGTCTGGCCGGCGTGGCCGTCGCGGTTGTCCTGGTTGAAGTAGAAGTTGCGCAGCGACAGGGTGGCGTGGCTGTCGTCGATGAAGCCGTCCGCCTCGGCCAGGCCCACGGCGAGGGCCAGTGACAGGGCGAGGGGGATGCGGGGATGGATGGCGGTCATGGCGTGTCCTCCTTGTGATCGTGGGCGGTTCAGGCCTGGTGCAGGCGCTCCAGGGCCTGGCGGTGCAGCTGGGGATCGCCGGCGGCCAGCACGCTGCTGCCGGAGCCAAGGCCGAGCGGGCGGCCCTGCCAGTCGCTGATCACCCCGCCGGCGCCTTCGATGACCGGCACCAGGGCGCAGTAGTCCACCGGCGCCATGCCGCCGCCGTCGGCCACCAGGTCGATGCGCCCCCGGGCGAGGTTGGCGTAGGCGCTGCAGGCGGCGCCGTAGAGACGCCAGCGGGTGGCGTCGCGCAGCCGGGCGAAGGCCGCCAGGTGGGTGTCCGGCAGGCTTTCCGGGTTGCTGCTGGCCAGCAGCGCGCGGGCCAGCTCGGCGCAGGGGCGGGTGCGCACCGGCTGGCCGTTGAGGCGGGTAGGCTGGCCTTCCACGCCGACCCAGCGCAGGCCGGCGATGGGCAGGTCGACCACCCCCAGCACCGGGCGCCCGTCGCGGCACAGGGCGATCAGCGTGCCGTACACCGGGACCCCGGCGATGAAGGCCTTGGTGCCGTCGATGGGGTCGAGCACCCAACTGAATTCGGCGTCGCGCTGGTGGTCGGGGTACTCCTCGCCCACCACGCCGAAGCTGGGGGTGTGGTGGGCGATGGCCTCGCGCAGCTCGTGCTCGATGGCGCGGTCGATGGCGGTGACGGGGCTGGCGTCGTCCTTGTCCTCGAAGGGCTGGCCGTCCTCCAGGGCGGTCTGCCAGTGGGCCTGCAGGCGGGCGCGGGCAAGGTCGGCGAGGTGTTCGGCAGTGGCGCAGTGGGGGTGGGCGGTCATGTCCGGCTCCGTGTCAGAGGGCTTTGTCGAGGCCTTTCCAGGCGCTGAGGAAGGCGTCGCGGTCGGCGATGGCGGCCTGCTCGTCGGTGGGGAAGACGGCGATGTCCTTCAGCTCCGGCAGCTCGACGTGGGCGCTGACCTCGATGTCGCTACGACTCGGTCGGCGGTAGGCCTGCTCCAGCAGGGCGACCTGGGTGTCGCGGCTCAGCAGCAGGTCGTAGAGGCGCTTACCGGCTTCGGGGTTGGGGCCGTTCTTCACCAGCACCAGGGCCTCTTCGGTGACGAAGGTGCCGTCGGCCGGGTAGACCAGGCGGATCTCCCGCTGGCCACCGGCGACATAGGCGTAGGCGTTGCCCTCGAAGGTCAGGCCGACGGCGTATTCACCCTGAGCCACCTGGTTGAGCACGGCGCTGGAGTTGCGCGAGACCACCAGGTTGGCGGCCAGGCGGCGGAAGTCGTCCTCGCCCAGCAGTTGGCGCAGGCCCCAGAGTGCGGTGTAGGCGGTGGAGGTGGCGGTGGGGTCGCCGACGATGATCCGCCCCTTCCAGGCCGGGTCCAGCAGGTCGCGCCACTGGGTGGGCTCCTTGAGCCCGCCGAGCTGCTTGCGGTTCACCATCATCACCACCACCTGGATGTTGGCGGTGCTCCACAGCTGCTGCGGGTGCTGCTGCGCCTCGGGGATGGCCTGGGCCTGGGGCGAGCGGTAGGGCGCGTAGAGCGCGGTGAAGGCGCCCAGGGTGTTGGGCTGCGAACTCCAGAACACGTCGGCCCGAGCCGCCTGGCCCTCGGCCTCGATGCGCTTGAGCAGGGCGGCGCTGGAGCCGTTGACCACGCCTATCTTCAGGCCCGGGTCGAGGCGCTGGCCGCTGTCCAGCAGGGCCTGCACCGCCGAGTCGTTGTTGGTGGTGTAGAGCACCGCCTGCTCGCGGGCGAGGGCGGGTTGCAGCAGGTTGAGGGCGAGGGCGGCCAGCAGGGCGGGCAGCCGGTGCTTCCAGGTGGCGTTCATGGCGACTCCTTGGTGCGGTTCAGAAGACCTTGATGCGGAACACCCGGGTGGCGATGACCACCGGGACCAGGGTGAGCAGGACCAGCACCAGCCCGTAGGCCGCTGCCTGGCCCTGGAGGCCGGTTTCCACCAGGCGGAAGACCTGGATGGTGATGGTCTCGCGGCCGGCCGAGTACACCACCAGCGAGGCGCTCAGCTCGGCGACGATGGTGGTCCAGGTGAGCACCGCCGCGGCGGCGACGGCGGGCGCCATCAGCGGCAGCACCACCTTGAAGAAGGAGCGCAGCGGTGGCACGCCGAGGCTGATGGAGGCCTCCTCGATGGAGTCGGGGATGTTGTAGAGGGTGGCCGAGGCGCTGCGCACGCCGAAGGGGAAACGGCGGATGACGAAGGCGACGACGATGATCGCCGCCGTGCCGCTGAGGGCCAGCGGGCCGCTGTTGAAGGTCATCACCAGGCCGATGCCGAGCACCGTGCCGGACATGGCCAGGGGCAGCATGGCGAGGTAGTCGATGGCCGGGGTGAGCAGGTTCTTCTTCTTGATCACCAGGTAGCTGATGACCACGCTGAGCAGGATGCCCACCAGGGTCGCCAGGGCGCCGTAGGCCAGGGTGTTGAGGATGGGCTCCGGGCTGCGCAGCAGGACCCGCTCCAGGTTCTCCAGGGAGAACTGGCCCCAGTGCATCACCGGCCCCCGCGCGCGGGTGAAGGCGCTGGCCAGCACCGTCAGCAACGGCAGCGAGGAGAGCAGGATGAACAGCGCCGTGGCCGCGCCCAGCAGCGCGCCGCGTACCCCACGCAGGCGCCGGGCCGGGGCGCTGCGGCCCTGGACGATCTCGTAGCGCTTGCGCCCCACCAGCCAGCGCTGGAGGAACAGCACCCCGGCGACGATGGCGATGGACAGGGTGGCCAGGGCGCTCTGCAGGCCGGCGTTGGTGCCCATCTCGGAGACGAAGCTCAGGTAGGTGAGCACCGAGAGCAACTGCACCTTGCCGCCCAGCAGGGTGGCGATGGCGAAGTTGCCCACCACCAGGGTGTACACCAGCAGCCCGGAGGCCAGTACGGCGGGCAGTACCACCGGCAGCATCACCTGCAGGCGCGCCTTGGCCGGCGGCACGCCGAGGCTCTGGGCGGCCTCTTCCAGTTGGGCGTCGAAGCCGCGGATGGCAGCCAGGGTGCCGAGGTAGATGTAGGTGTAGTAGACCAGGCTCATCACCAGCACCAGGCCGGGCCAGCCGTAGAAGCTGGGCAGGGCGAGGCCGAGGTGGTCCTCCAGGGCGCGGGTGAGCAGGCCGTTGTTGCCAAGGATCATCAGCCAGGTCTGGCTGACGATCACCTCCGGGACCACCAGGGTGCACACCGGCAGCACCGCCACCAGCGCCTTGCCGGGGAAGTCGAAGCGCGCGGTGACATAGGCCAGGGAGACTCCAAGCACGCTGGCGCAGCCGGTCACCAGGGCGCCCAGCAGCAGGGTGTTGCCGAGGGCGCGCAGGTAGCGCGGGTCGTCCAGGAACTGGGCCCAGCCGTCGCCGGCACCGGCCACGCTGCCGTGCAGCAGGTTGGCCAGGGGCCAGAGCAGGAACACCAGCAACAGCCCCAGGGCGAACAGGGCGAGGAGCAGCCAGGGGGAGGGCAGGCGCCGGTTCATTGGGCCACCACCCGGAGCTGTGCGGGGTCGAACTCCAGGCTCACCGGCTGGCCTTCGTGGAAGCCGTCGCCGTCGGCGCCGAAGCGGTCGACGTTGAGCTGCTGGGCGTCGGCCAGTTCGATGCGGTAGCTGGTGCGGTTGCCCAGGTACTGCTTGCGCCGCACCTGGCCGGCCAGGCAGTTGCCGGCGGTCTGCCCGGCGGGGCGCAGGCGGATGTTTTCCGGCCGCGCCACCAGGTGCACCTCGGGCTCGGGCAGCGTGGCCTCGGCGCGGGCCTGCAGGGGCTGGCCGGCCACCAGCACGCGGATGCCGTCGGCGCCGGCCTGCTCCAGCACCCGCGCGGCCAGCAGGTTGGCCGAGCCGATGAAGTCGGCGGCGTAGGTGCTGGCGGGGGACTGGTAGATGGCCTGGGGGCTGCCCAGTTGCTCGATGCGGCCCTTGCGCATCAGGGCGATGCAGTCGGAGAGGGCCAGGGCCTCTTCCTGGTCGTGGGTGACGAAGACGGTGGTGATGCCGATCTCCCGCTGCAGGTCGGCGATGGCGGCGCGGATCTGCAAGCGCAACTGGGCGTCGAGGTTGGACAGCGGCTCGTCCATCAGCAGCACCTCGGGCTCGATGGCCAGGGCGCGGGCCAGGGCCACCCGCTGCCGCTGGCCTCCGGAGAGGGCGGCGGGGTGGCGCTCGGCGAAGCCGCTCATGCCGACCCGCTCCAGGTATTCGCCCACCGTGCGGCGCAGGGTCGCCGCGTCGGTCCGGCGGGCGCGCAGGCCGTAGGCGACGTTGTCGAACACGGTCTTGTCGGGGAACAGGGCGTAGTCCTGGAAGACCATGCCGATGCCGCGCCGGTGGGCGGGGACCTGGGTCATGTCGACGTCGCCGAAGGCCAGGCGCCCGCCGCTGGGGCGGATGAAGCCGGCGATCACCCGCAGCAGGGTGGTCTTGCCGCAGCCGCTGGGGCCGAGCAGGGTGAAGAAGCTGCCGTCGGGGATGTGCAGGTCGAGGCCGTCGATGACCTTGATCCCGCTGCCGTAGCTGACCTCCAGCTGGCTGATGCTGATGGATGACATCGCATTTCTCCGTTCGCGTGTTTGTTCTTGTTGGCGCGGGGGCGGTGCCAGACGGCCCGCCCCGGGGCGTCGTGGCACCCCGTGGATGGGCCTACTGTGAACGGGGCGCGGGCGGGTGGCTTGATCGATTCGCCCGGTTGTGGTGCGCGGTTCGGCACAGCCCGGTGGCTCGCTTCAGGCGCGGCAGCGCTCGCGGTACTGGCTCGGGGAGAGCCCGGTGAGGGCCTTGAACTGGCGGCTGAAAGCGCTGTGGTCGGCATAGCCGCAGCGGTAGGCGATCTCGGTGATGGGTAACTCGCCGGCCAGTAGCTGGGTGGCGGCACCCAGGCGTGCCTTGTGGATCATCTGCCGGGGGCTGAGCTGGAAGATGCGTTTGCACAGCCGGCCGAGCTGGGAGGTGGAGAGCCCGGCGATGGCGGTGAGGTCATCGAGGCTGATGGGCTCGGCGAAGTGCTCGCGGATGTGGGCGTCCACTGCCGCCAGGCGCTGGAAGGCCGGGTGGCTGGACTGTGGCGCCTGCAGGTCGTAGGAGATGCCGGCCATGCCGATGACCCGCTGCGCCGGGTCGCGCAGGGGCAGCTTGTGGGTCAGGCACCAGCCGGGTTTGCGGCCGGGGTAGAGGTGCAGTTCCAACTGGTCGCTGAGCTGGTCGCCGGCCTCCAGCACCTGGCGGTCCTGCTCGGTGTAGAGGTGGCCGAAGCGGCGCGGGAACACGTCCTCGGCGGTTCGCCCCAGCAGCGGCGCCTTGTCCCTGAAGCCGCAGCGCTGGGCGAGGGTCTGGTTGACCAGCACGTAGCGGGCGTCCAGGTCCTTGACGAAGAACACCACGTCCGGCATCGCGTCCAGCAGCGGCGCGACCTGCTCCAGGCAGCGCAGCAGGCTGGGCAGGTCCGGGGCGTGTGAAAGGCATTCGAGCTGCATCGTGCATACGCCGGAGGCTGGCTGTCGGGAAGGGTTCGACCCGTCGGCCGCCGATCCCGGGCGGCCTTGGGCGAAGAACCTAGCCCGGCCCGTTCGACGGACGCCAGAGGCCGGGCGCCCCGGGGAGGGGCGCGCAATTGCGTATTCACGGGGGAGAAGGTGACCGGTGGGTCAGTCGCCATTTCCTGCCGGGCCAGGCCCCGCTCCGTGCGTGCGGGGCGCCGGGTCAGCTGCGGCGTTCGACGATGTAGCGGGCCAGGGCGCGCAGCGGCTCGGCGGCCTCGCCCAGGGGGCGCAGGGCGTGCAGGGCCTGGTCGCGCAGCTCCAGGGCGTAGTCCTTGGCGGCGTCGAGGCCGAGCAGGGCGGGGTAGGTGGGCTTGTCGGCGGCCTGGTCCTTGCCCTGGGTCTTGCCGAGGGTGGCGGTGTCGCTTTCCACGTCGAGGATGTCGTCCTGCACCTGGAAGGCCAGGCCCACGGCGCGGGCGTAGACCTGCAGGGCACGCAGCAGGGTGTCGTCGGCACGGCCGCTGGCCAGGGCGCCCAGGCGCACGCTGGCTTCGATGAGGGCGCCGGTCTTGTGCCGGTGCATGGTCTCCAGGGCGGCCTGGTCGAGACGGATGCCCACGGAGCCGAGGTCGATGGCCTGGCCGCCGACCATGCCGGCGGGGCCGGAGGCCTGGGCCAGGGCGGTGATCATGGCCAGGCGGGTGTCGCCGTCCTGCGGGTTGCGCCGACGGTCGGCCAGCACTTCGAAGGCCAGCGCCTGAAGGCCGTCGCCGGCGAGGATGGCGCAGGCTTCGTCGAAGGCCTTGTGGGTGGTGGGCTTGCCCCGGCGCAGGTCGTCGTCGTCCATGGCCGGCAGGTCGTCGTGGACCAGGGAATAGGCGTGGATCAGCTCCACCGCGCAGGCGGCGCCGTCGGCCTGGGCGAGGTCGCCGCCGAGGGCCTCGCAGGCGGCGTAGACCAGCAACGGGCGGACGCGCTTGCCGCCGTTGGTGACGCTGTAGCGCATGGCCTGGTAGAGGCGGTCCAGCTCGTTGGAGGGGGCGTCGAAGAGGGTTTCCAGGGCGGCGTCGACACGCGCCTGGCAGCGGGACTGGTAGGCGGCGATCATGCCGGCTCGTCCGCGTCGAAGGGGGCTTCCTCCAGCTCGCCGTCGCGCTCCAGCAGCATCTGCACCTTCTGTTCGGCCTGGCTCAGGGCGCCCTGGCATTCCCGGGTCAGGCGGATGCCCTGCTCGAAGGCGCTCAGCGAGTCTTCGAGCGAGAGTTCGCCGCTTTCCAGGCGTTCGACCAGCGCTTGCAGGTCGGCGAGTGACTGTTCGAAGTCGGGGGTGGCTTTCTTGCGGGCCATGGAGGGGTCTCGGGGGATTTCAGAACGGGCGGACACTAGCAGAGGCGCGGCCTTGCGGGCAATCGACGGTGGTCGTAGCGGGGTGGTTTCGTGGCTTAGGGACGGTGTTGTGGTAGGTGCCGGTGCCTTCACCATGGCGCTGCCCGAAAGCGGTGTCTCAACGCCAGGTTGGTTATCGAGCTTTGCTTATGTCGCCTGTTTCGCCTTGCCTGGCGAGTTTCTTTTTTCAATCGTCGGAATGCCGCCCACAAAAAAGAAACCAAAAAGGCTCGCCCCGCCATCCGGGTCCCGCTGCGCGGGACTTCCCTCGCTCCGTCGCCGCTACGGGGGCCGGCGCGATGGGCCATCCATGGCCTGGCGCGCCTCTCGCGGCATCCATGCCGCTCGTCCCCCTGCGCAACGACTGCGCTCGGCCTCCTGAAGGGGCCGTTTCCCTGCCCCACCTTCTATTGCCTGGGACGATCACCGTGTGCGCGTCGTGCACGATCTGAGGGGCATCGCCTACTCGGCTCAGCGGTCACGCAACGCCGGTTTTCAAGGATTGAGGAAGTAGTAGGCAGTCATCCCGGTGCCGACGGCGATGACCCAGGCGCGCAGCCAGGCGGTGGGCAGGCGTTTGGCCAGGGCGCCGCCGGCGTAGCCGCCTGCGCTGGCGGCGGCCAGCAGGACGGCCAGTTCGGCCCAACTGACCCGGCCGGCGAGGACGAAGGTGACCACGGCGGTGCTGTAGATGGTGCTGGAGAGCAGGTTCTTCAGGGCGTTGGCGCGCAGCAGCGGGTGCCCTTCGATGGAGAAGGCGGCCAGTTGCAGGATGCCCATGCCGGCGCCGAAGTAGCCGCCGTAGACGGCCACCAGGGCGTGGGCCAGGCCGCCGCCAAGGCCGTGGGGCGGCAGACCCTCGGCGCTGCGGTGGCGGTTCACCCAGCGGCTCAGCCAGGGGCTGGCGGCGAACAGCAGGGTGGCGGCGGCCAGCAGCCAGGGGATCAGCCGGCGGAACACCGCATCGCCGCCGGCCAGCAGGAGCAGCCCGCCGGCCACGCCCCCCAGCACCGAGAGCAACACCAATGGGACGACGTAGCGCCCCAGCGGGCGCAATTGCTCGCGGGCGGCCCAGCTGGCGGCCAGGCTGGCGGGCCAGAGGGCGACGGCGTTGGTAGCGTTGGCGGTGACCGGCGGCAGGCCGGTGGCCATGAGGGCGGGGAAGGAGAAGAAGGTGCCGCCCCCGGCGAGGGCGTTCATGCCGCCAGCGGCGAAACCGGCGAGCAGCAGGAGGAAGCAGTCGGCAAGCGTCATGGGGCCCCGCAAAAAGGCGCGAGCTTACGCACCTGGGCGGCCCGGGGCAAAGCACCGGGTCATTCGGCGAGGCAGGCGTCGGACTGCTTGGTGTAGGTGACGGCGCGGGTCTGCCCGTGGGTATCGAGGTAGGTCATGGTCGCTTCCACCCGTTGGCAGGCGAGCGGGTGGGGCTCCTCGATGCTGAGCACCTTGGCGATGTCGAGGTCCATGCCGTAGGTGTACGGGACGGGTTGCGGGGTGTCGGCGAGGGCGCTGGTGGCGAGGCCGGCGAGCAGGGCGCCGATGAGCAAGGTGTGGTGGTTGCGCATGGGGAGCTTCAGGCTGTGGAACAGGCCGCCATGAGAACCCGTGCGCCGCTGCGGAAAAAGCCGATGGCGGAGAAAGGGCTTTTCCGCAGGGCGTAACAATCACGGCGGTGAGAGGTCCTGCCGCTCCTGCTGGCGTTCGGCTTCGATCTGCTCGAAGCAGTCGCGCATGGCCTCCACCAGGCGCGGTTCGAAGTGCCTGCCGGATTGCTCGAGGATGTAGGCCTGGGCGCGCTCGAGGTCCCAGGCCTGCTTGTAGGGGCGGGGGGAACGCAGGGCGTCGTAGACGTCGCAGATGGCGGCGATCCGCGCTGCCAGGGGGATGTCCTCCCCGGCCAGGCCGCGCGGGTAGCCGCTGCCGTCCCACTTCTCGTGGTGGCCGTAGGCGATGTCGGCGGCCATGTCGATCAGCAGCGTGCCGCGCTCGTCGTGGAGGATGGCGTAGCCGATGTCGGGGTGCTGCATCATCGTGCGGCGCTCGTCCTCGGTGAGGGCGCCGGGCTTGAGGAGGATGTGGTCGGGGATGCCGATCTTGCCCAGGTCGTGCATGGGGGCGGCGAGGCGGATGGTTTCGCACCAGTGTTCCGGCATACCGATGCTGCGGGCCAGCAGGGCAGCGGAGTGGCCGATACGCAGGATGTGCTCGCCGGTCTCGTCGTCGCGGTAGCTGGCGGCCCGGCTGAGCCCGCGAATGGCGGCGCGGTAGCTTTCGTTGAGCTGTTCGGTGCGCTCGCGTACTTCCTGTTCGAGGTGCTCGTTGAGGTGCTGCAGGCGTTCGGTGGCCTCGGCCAGGTGCAGGCAGTTGCGGATGCGCAGCAGCAGCTCGGGCAGGTCCAGGGGTTTGGTGACGTAGTCGTTGGCTCCAAGTTCCAGGCCCCGGCGGCGGTTCTCCGGGTCGCTCAGGGCAGTGAGGATGATCACCGGGGTGCGCGCCCGGTCGCGGTTGGCCAGGGCTTCGAGGATGGCGAAGCCGTCGGGCTGGGGCATGTCCAGGTCCAGCAGGAGCAGGTCCCAGGGTTCGCGCTGCAGCCAGTTCAGGGCCTCGGCAGAGTCGGAGAAGCACACGAGGTTGCGCAGCTTGAAGGCCTTCAGGCTGCATTCCAGCAACTTCAGGTTGTGGGCCACGTCGTCGACGATGACGATCCGGGCTTCGGTGGGGATCTCGGAAAACATCAGGTTGCTCCACGGCCCTTCGAATCGGGGCTCAGCCGGCTGATCATCCCGCCGGCCGGCGGTGTGGTCTGGTAGACCTTGGTCGTGCCCGGGACTGGCGTACAGAAGGTATAGGCGGAAATTCCGCCGCCATCTCGCCACCGTTTCGCCGTGTACATGCCGAATGATGGCCATTTGATGGCTCTGGCCGCGTGGGTGCTGCGATCACCCACGCCCCGGCAGGCCCGCGAGGCGGGCCGTTGTTGGGGAGGTTTCCGATGAATGGCTACGTGGCTAGAGACGGAACGACGACACCACGCGGCTGAGGTCGACCGCCAGGCGCGACAGGTCCTGGCTGGAGGCGCTGGTCTGCTGGGCGCCGGAGGCGGTCTGGGCGGAAAGGTCGCGGATGTTGACCAGGCTGCGGTCCACCTCGCGGGCCACGGCGGCCTGCTCTTCGGCTGCGCTGGCGATCATCACGTTCTGCTCGTTGATGGCGGCGATGGTGCGGGAGATTTCCTGCAGGCTCTGGTTGGCGCGTTCGGCCAGTTGGGCAGTGTCGCGGGCCAGTTCGGTGCTGTCCTGCATGGTCTGCACCGAGCCGGAGGCTTCCTGTTGCAGGCGGCTGACCATCTGCTCGATCTCCAGGGTGGATTCCTGGGTGCGCTGGGCCAGCAGGCGCACTTCATCGGCCACCACGGCGAAGCCGCGGCCCTGCTCGCCGGCGCGGGCGGCCTCGATGGCGGCGTTGAGGGCCAGCAGATTGGTCTGCTCGGCGATGGCGCGGATCACGTCCAGCACCTTGCCGACGTTCTGCATCTGCTGGGCGAGGTTGCCGACCCGCTCGGCGCTGGTGTTCACCTCGCTGGCCAGGGCGCTGATGGCGTGCACGGTTTCGGTCATCTGCCGGCTGCCCTCGCGGGCGGCGGTGTCGGCCTGGCGCGAGGCATCGAGGGTGATGGAGGCGTTGTGGGCGACGCCGTCCACCGCGGCGCTCATTTCGTTGCAGGCGGTGGCGGCCTGTTCGATCTCGTGGTTCTGCTGCTGCAGGCCGCGGGTGGAATCCTCGGTCACCGCGTGCAGCTCCTCGGAGGCCGAGGCGAGCTGGGCGGAGGAATCGGTGATGTGGCTGATGGTGCGGCGCAGGCTGTCCTGCATGGCGCGCAGGGCTTCCATCAGTTGGGTGGCCTCATCGCGGCCTTCGACGGGGATCGGCCGGGTCAGGTCGCCAGCGGCGACGGTCTGGGCGACACCCACCGCCTCGGCCAGCGGGCGTACCACGCTGCGCGAGAGCACCACCGCCAGCACGATGGCCATCACCAGTGAGCAGCCGAGGATCACCAGCACCAGGGAAACGGCCTCGTGATAGGCCCGGCTGCTGGCGCTGGAGGCATGATTCGCCCCCTCACGGTTGATGCTGACCAGCTTATGCAGCGTTTCTGTCAGGGTCGCACCGTGGCCATTGAGCACCTCGTTGATGAGGCGCGTGGCTTCTTCGTTGCGGCCTGCAGCCAAGTGCTCGAGAAGCGTCTCCTGGCTCTCCTGATAGGCCTTGCGAGCCGCAACGAAGCGTTCAAAGGTCGCCTGCTCTTCGGCGCTGGAGATCAGCGGGCTGTAGGTAGCCTCGGCCTTGCTCAGGTTCTCGCGCTCCGCCAGGGCGGCGCGCCGCAACTCCTCATTGAAGCCGATGCCGGCCCGCAGGGTGGCGTTGCGCATCTGCATGGTGGCCGTGCCCATTGCCTCCAGCGCCACGATGCTGGGAAGCCAATTAAACTTAACTTCCTCCGCCATGGTGTTCATTTGCCGCATCAGCCATAGGGAGCCTGCTCCGACTGCAACCAGCAGAAGGACGACCATGGCGAAACCAGCACTGATCCGCGTAGAGACGCGGTAATTGCGAATGGACATGCTGCAAGGCTCCCGGCGGCTGACAACTGGGCTATCGGCGGTTGGTCTACACACTTAAGCCGAGGTTTCCGAAACTGGCGAATCCGGTCGCACGCGGTGAGTTCGATACCCGGCCGGGTATGGGCCTTGGGAAGTGCCGTGCTGCGAGGGTGTTGTCCGCCGAATGGCGTGCGCGGGGTGCTGGTTGCCGAGGCTGGGCAGCGCTAACATCGGCCCCACGTCTGCCGCCTCGGTGGCCGTGATACCCCCCCTCCAGCCTTGATGGACGCCCACCGTGAGCCGAAAGCGAGACACCACGCCCCAGGAAGCCATGCTCAACCGCCTTGCCCGTGTCGAGGGGCAGGTCCGTGGCTTGCAGGCAATGATCCGCCGGGGCGAGGAATGCGAGACCATCGCGGTGCAGTTCAGCGCCGCCCGCAAGGCACTCGACAAGGCCTACCAGGAGATGCTGGCCTGCCTGCTGGAAGAGGCCTTCGCCGAATCCGGCCAGGATGCCGAGGCCACCCTGGCGCGGGTTCGTGCCATTTTCACCAAGTACACCTGACGCCCTTTCAGGCGGCCCTAAAGGCAATGTCCCGGTACTGTTCTGCGGCGCCAAGCCGTTTATTGAGTTCTGTGGATATCACCTGTTTCGCCTTGCCTGGCGAGTTTCTTTTTTCAGTCGTCGGAATGCCGCCCACTCGACGGGCCATCCATGGCCCGACAGCGCTCTCGCGACATCCATGTCGCTCAGCCCCTTGACTCGCTTCGCTCGCCCTTCGGGCCAGCCTTCGGCTGTTACTCCGCTTCGCTGCGTTTCACAACGATTCCGCTCAGCCTCCTGAAGGGGCACTGTCCCCGCCCCACCATCCGGTGCTTGGCAACAGCGCAGTGTGCGCTCACAAACTGCTCATCCTCTCCAAGCAGAGAGATGGATTGAGGAGGGAAGAGCCACAACAGCAGCTACAAGAAACGAGGCAGTTTTTAGAGGCGCATATCAACGCAGGCCCAGGCGCCGGTCCAGGGACCAGGCGCCCGCGCCGCGTCCCACCAGCACCAGCAGCAGGGCCGCCCACGACAGGTGGGTGGACCAGGCGTCCGGGTAGACGAACACCTGGATCACCACCGTCATGCCCAACAGGGCCAGGGCCGACAGGCGTGTGGCCAGGCCCAGTACCAGCAGCAGCGGGAACAGGTGTTCGGCGTAGGTGGCCAGGTGCGCCGCCAGCTCCGGCGGCAGCAGCGGCAGGGCGTACTCGCTGCGGAACAGCTCGTAGGTGCCGGGGGTGATGGTCAGCAGCCCGTCCACCTTGGTGCGACCGGAGAGGAGGAAGATCGAGGCGATCCCCAGGCGCGCCAGCAAATAGAGAAGGGCATCCGGCAGCAGGCGCTGCAGGCCGTCGGCCAGGCGGTTCCAGCGTGACGGTTGGGCGGGGAGGGTGATGGCCATGGGGGCTCCGTTTCAATCGAGGGGGGTGAAAGTGCCGAGGGCCATCAGTCGGCCCAGCAGTGTGGTGAAGTCCAGCGAGGGCTCGCGGGCCAGGGCCTGGGCAGCGGCTTCGCCCAGGGGCGAGCCGGCGGCGCAGGCGTCGAGGAAAGTGCAGGCGCCAGGGCTCAGCGCCAGGCTGTGTACGCCTTCGGGCGAGGCCACCAGCAGTACGCCTTCACCGTGCCACGGCAGGGGTTCGGGCAGCGCTTGGCCTTCGCGGCTGCAGTGCCAGAGGGTGTGGATCGGCTGCTCGTCGAACCAGCGCCAGCGCGCGCCGGATCGAGGGCGCAGGCACAGGGCGTCGAGCGCTGCCGGGTCGTGGCCGGTCAGCGCGGCCAGGGTCAGGGCCGGTTCCAGCGGTGCGGTGAACGCCTCCAGCCAGAGCCATTCCAGGCGTGCCACGGGGGCCAGGTAGGGCAGCTCACGGGTGACCGGCAGGCCGTCGAGGAAGTCGGCGAAGCCGGCGCCGTAGAACACCAGGCGCGCGTCCTGCGGGGGATGCTGCTCGGCGAAGTGGGCGGCGGCGGCGCGCATCCAGGCCTCGCCGACCAGACGCTGGACGGCCGGGAAGTTGTCGCACAGGGCATCCACGCAGCCCTTGATCACGGTGTTGCGGTAGACGGCGAACGCCGGCTGGGCGCTGAGCGCTTCCAGCCCGGGGTGGGGGCGCTGGTAGAGTGCGTCGACGAAGGCGTCCTGGAACTGCGCGAGCTTCATGCCGCCTCCCGCGCACGCTGCAACTGGGCCTGGGCGCGTGCCCGTTCGGCCAGCAGCTCGGTGAAGGCCGGGAGGTTGTCGTCCCGCTCGATCAGGGTCGGGCGCGGGCCGATGCGTTGCACCAGATGGGCATGCAGGTCCCACACGGCGTCGTCGATCGGGGCGTCGTGGCTGTCGATCAGCAACGGGCCGTTGGCGTCCTCGCTGTAGCCGGCCAGGTGCAGCTCCACCACGGCGTCGGCGGGGAAACGGTCCAGATAGGCGAGCGGATCGAAACCGAGGTTGTGGGCGCTGACGTGGACGTTGTTCAGGTCCAGCAGCAGGCCGCAGCCGGTGCGCCGGCTCAGCTCGGCGAGGAAGTCGATCTCCTCGAAGGCGTGGCCGTCCAGGCGCAGGTAGTGGCTGGGGTTTTCCACGGCAATGGGGCGACCCAGGGCGTCCTGGGTGCGCTGGATGTTGTCGGCGATGCGCGCCAGGGCCTCCAGAGTGCGGGGGAAGGGCAGCAGGTCGGGGTGGTACTGGCCGCGCCAGGCGGACCAGGCCAGGTGCTCGGAGACCAGCACCGGCCGCACCCGTTCGGCCAGCTCGCGCAGGCGTGCCAGGTGTGCCGGGTCTGGCGGGGCATCGGCTGCCAGGGACAGCGACACCCCGTGCAGCGACAGCGGGTGGCGTTCGGCCACCCGCTCCAGCCAGGCCAGGCGTGGCCCGCCGACCATGTAGTTCTCCGGGTGCACCTCGTACCAGAGCCCCTCGGCCTCGCAGGCCAGGGCCTCGGCGAAATGCGCCGGCTTCAGGCCCAGGCCGGCGCCCAGGCGGTGAATGACGGACATGGTCGGCGCTCCGCTCAACCCTTGATCGGGGTCAGCGAGCCCATGCCGTGGGGCGTCTTGATCGAGGTGCAGGTGCCGGCGGGGACATTCTTCCAGGCGTCGCCCTGGTAGTCCTTTTTCGAAGAGCCTGCGCAGCTGGTGCCGGCGCCGGCCTTGCAGTCGTTCTGGCCGGCCAGGGACACGCCGTAGCATTTCTCCATGGCACCGGTGGGCTTGGCGTCCATGTCGTCGGCGAAGGCGGCGCCGGCAAGGGAGGCCAGGGCGAGGGCGGCAGTGGTGAGGGCGATGGTCTTCATGGAATCTCTCCGAAAGTTAGGTGGCCGCGACGCTGCGTCGCCGGCTCGTGAGAGAGTTCGTCGGCTTTGCGGAAACGGTTACACGGGTTTCGAAATTTTTTTTGCAGGCCCGGCAACACCGCACCGGCTGGGCCCGGAGCGCACGTGAGCGCACACATGCGCGGGTGTGGAGATTTGCCCTGACGCCTCCTAACGTATTAAAAATCGCCGTCACGACGGGTTTTCGCCTGCCGTTCGTCGCCCCGAGCGCTGTTTCCCGACCCCTGGTGTAACCCGACCCCCCCATGTCACGAACTGACTCTCAGGCCACCCTGGACCAACGCGAAGCCGAGCTTCAGGGCTTGCTGCTGCGCGGCATGGCCGGTGATGCGGCTGCCTACCGGGGCTTTCTCTCGGCGCTGGTCGGCTACCTGCGGGGCTTTCTCCGCCATCGCCTGGCCAGCCGCCCGAGCGATGTGGAGGACCTGCTGCAGGAGGTGCTGCTGGCGGTGCACAACGCCCGCCACACCTACCGCGCGGACCAGCCGCTGACGGCCTGGGTCTATGCCATCGCCCGCTACAAGCTGGCGGACCACTTCCGTGCGTTCGCCCGTCGCGAGGCCCTGCAGGACCCGCTGGAAGACAGCGAGCAGACCCTGCTGGCCGTGGAGGACAGCGAGCCCGCCGAAGCACGGCGGGACCTGGGGCGGTTGCTTGGGCAACTGCCCGACCGGCAGCGCCTGCCCATCGTCCACGTCAAGCTGGACGGCCTGTCGGTGGAGGAGGCGGCGCGGCTCACCGGGCAGTCCATCTCCGCCGTGAAGGTGAACATCCACCGGGGCCTGAAGGTCCTGGCGGCTCTGATTGGAGGAATGCAGAACAATGAAGACCGATGACCTGATCAGCCTCCTGGCTACCGGCGACCCGGGTGTCGACAGCGACGCCCTGGCCCGGCGCATTGGCCAGGCCCTGCTGGGCGGGGCCTTCGGTGCGCTGCTGCTGACCACCCACCTGTACGGTGTGCGCCCGGACCTGGCTGAGGTGGCCGGCACCCCGCTGTTCTGGGCCAAGCTGGCTCTGCCAGGCAGCCTCGCGCTGCTGGCCCTGTGGCTGTGCAGCCGCCTGGCGCGGCCGGGGGTGAAGGGCGGGCTGGCCTGGGCCCTGCTGGCGCTGCCGGTGGTGCTGGTGTGGGTCGGCGGCGCCGTGGTACTGGCCGGCGTGCCCGCCGAGGCCCGCCCAGAACTGGTGCTGGGTCGCACCTGGCGCACCTGTGCACTGAACATCGGCCTGCTGGCGGTGCCCACCCTGGCGGCCATCATGTGGGCCCTGCGGGGCTTGGCCCCGGTGCGCCTGGGCCAGGCCGGCGCAGCGGCCGGTCTGCTGGCGGGCGCCACGTCGGCGCTGGCCTACAGCCTGCACTGCCCGGAGATGGGCGTGCCCTTCTGGGGTGTCTGGTACGTGCTGGGCATGCTGCTGCCCACCGTGCTGGGGGCCGTGCTCGGCCCCCGTCTGTTGCGCTGGTAGGGCGCCTCCGGGGAAGAGGCGCCCGCCAGGGGTTCAGCCCCGCGCAGCGGCTGCGCGGGCCCGCGCGGCGTGCAGCTTCTTGTAGCTGTCGATCAGGCGCTGGTGGCGGTCCAGCCCTTCCAGTTTCAGGCTGGTGGGGGTCAGGCCGTGGAAGCGCACGCTGCCGTCCAGGGAGCCCAGCACCGCGTCCATGCGTTCGTTGCCGAACATGCGGCGGAAGTTGGTCTCGTAGTCGGCCATGTCCAGGTCGTCGTCCAGGGTCACTTCCAGCGCCGCATTCAGGGCCTGGTAGAACAGGCCGCGCTCGACGGTGTTGTCGTTGTACTGCAGGAACGCTTCCACCAGCTCCTTGGCGTCGTCGAAGCGCTTCAGGGCGAGGTGGATCAGCAGCTTCAGCTCCAGCACGGTCAGTTGGCCCCACACGGTGTTGTCGTCGAACTCGATGCCGATCAGCGTGGTGATGTCGGTGTAGTCGTCGACCTCGGTGTTCTCCAGGTTGCGCAGCAGCGATTTCAGCTCGCGGTCGCCCAGGCGGTGCAGGTTGAGGATGTCGGCACGGAACAGCAGGGCCTTGTTGGTGTTGTCCCAGACCAGGTCCTCCACCGGGTAGATCTCCGAGTAGCCGGGCACGAGGATGCGGCAGGCGTTGGCGCCGAGGTCGTCGTAGACCGCCATGTACACCTCCTTGCCCATGTCTTCGAGGATGCCGAACAGGGTGGCGGCTTCCTCGGCGTTGCTGTCCTCGCCCTGGCTGGAGAAGTCCCACTCGACGAATTCGAAGTCGGCCTTGGCGCTGAAGAAGCGCCAGGACACCACGCCGCTGGAGTCGATGAAGTGCTCGACGAAGTTGTTCGGCTCGGTCAGCGCGTGGCTTTCGAAGGTCGGCTGCGGCAGGTCGTTGAGGCCCTCGAAGCTGCGGCCCTGGAGCAGCTCGGTGAGGCTGCGCTCCAGCGCCACCTCGAAGCGGGGGTGGGCGCCGAAGGAGGCGAACACGCCGCCGGTGCGCGGGTTCATCAGGGTCACGCACATCACCGGGAATTCACCGCCCAGGGAGGCGTCCTTCACCAGCACGGGGAAGCCCTGCTCCTCCAGGCCCTGGATGCCGGCGAGGATGCCGGGGTACTTGGCCAGCACCTCTTGGGGCACGTCCGGCAGGGCCAGCTCGCCTTCGAGGATCTCGCGCTTGACCGCCCGCTCGAAGATCTCCGACAGGCACTGCACCTGGGCTTCGGCCAGGGTGTTGCCGGCGCTCATGCCGTTGCTGAGGTAGAGGTTCTCGATCAGGTTGGAGGGGAAGTACACCGTCTCGCCGTCGGACTGGCGCACGAAGGGCAGGGAGCAGATGCCGCGCGCGGTGTTGCCGGAGTTGGTGTCGTACAGGTGCGAGCCGCGCAGCTCGCCGTCCGGGTTGTAGATCGCCAGGCAGTGTTCGTCGAGGATCTCGGCCGGCAGGGCGTCCTTCGGGCCGGGCTTGAACCAGCGCTCGTTCGGGTAGTGGACGAAGTCGGCGTTGGCGATGTCCTCGCCCCAGAACTGGTCGTTGTAGAAGAAGTTGCAGTTCAGCCGCTCGATGAACTCGCCCAGGGCCGAGGCGAGGGCGCTTTCCTTGGTCGATCCCTTGCCGTTGGTGAAGCACATCGGCGAGCTGGCGTCGCGGATGTGCAGCGACCAGACGTTGGGCACGATGTTGCGCCAGGAGGCGATCTCGATCTTCATGCCCAGCCCGGCGAGCAGGCCGGAGAGGTTGGCGATGGTCTCTTCCAGCGGCAGGTCCTTGCCGGGGATGCAGGTGCGCTGGCCGTCGAGGGTGGGGATCAGCAGCGCCTGGGCGTCGGCGTCGAGGTTCTCCACCTCTTCGATGATGAACTCGGGGCCCTGCTGCACCACCTTCTTCACCGTGCAGCGGTCGATGGAGCGGAGGATGCCCAGGCGGTCCTTCTCGGAGATGTCGGCCGGCAGCTCCACCTGGATCTTGAAGATCTGCGCGTAGCGGTTCTCCGGGTCGACGATGTTGTTCTGCGACAGGCGGATGTTGTCGGTGGGGATGTTGCGGGTCTGGCAGTACAGCTTGACGAAGTACGCCGCGCACAGGGCCGAGGAGGCCAGGAAGTAGTCGAACGGCCCCGGCGCCGAGCCGTCGCCCTTGTAGCGGATCGGCTGGTCGGCGATCACCGTGAAGTCGTCGAACTTGGCTTCGAGGCGGAGGTTGTCGAGAAAATTGACCTTGATTTCCATGCAGAGGCACCAGCGTAAGAAAGGGTGGAACGGTGAAGGGGGCGACTCCGGGGCGCCCGTCGGTCATCCGCATGGCCCTGGCCGGGGCGTGCAGGCAGACACTCGGGGGACGTGACGGGAGCGAGGAGGGCGGGCGCGCCAGGGACCGGTCCGCTGACCGGTAGCCGATGCCGCAGTGGGTTCGCCGGCGGGAAGGATAGGGGAATTGGCCGCCAGTGCCCAGGCGTGGCGGGCGGACAGGCGTACAGGACCCCGGTGCGGCGACGACCGGTGGCGCGTAGGGGCATGGGGACGGGCGGTGAAAATCCTTCACTCGTCGGGGCTTTGCCATCAACATGTCGGCCCTGCGAACGTGTGAGGGTCTCTCCATGAAGAAGCTGTTGATCATCGGCATTGGTGCCGGCAACCCCGAATACATCACCATCCAGGCCATCAACGCGCTCAACCAGGCTGACGTCTTCTTCATCCTGGACAAGGGCATCAGCAAGGAAAAACTCATCCACCTGCGCCGGGAAATCTGCGAGCGCTACATCAAGGACCGCGACTACCGTTTCGTCGAGGCGGGCAGCCCGGAGCGCGAGCGGGGCGGTGACTACGGCGTGGCGGTCAAGGACCTGAACCTGGCCAAGCAGCAGGTGTTCGAGCGTCTGATCGGCGACCTCGGCGAGGACGAATGCGGGGCCTTCCTGGTCTGGGGCGATCCGGCCCTGTACGACAGCACCATCCGCATCCTCGAGGCCATCCTGCGGGACGGCCGGCACGCCTTCGAGTACGAGGTCATTCCCGGCATCAGCAGCGTCCAGGCGCTGGCCGCGCGCCACAAGGTGCCGCTGAACCGCATCGGCGGGACCATCGAGATCACCACCGGGCGGCGCCTGGCCGAGGGCTTCCCGGCGCATGCCGACAGCGTGGTGGTGATGCTCGATGCCGAGGACACCTACCGGCGCCTGAATGCGCCGGACCTCGACATCTACTGGGGGGCCTACGTCGGCACGCCGGACGAGATACTCGTGGCCGGCAAGCTCAAGGACGTGGCGGAGGACATCGCCCGGGTGCGCCAGGCAGCGCGTGAGGCCAACGGCTGGATCATGGACACCTACCTGCTGCGGCGCGCGGGCGAAGGCGATGCGTGACGCTCCGCTCGCGCAGACCTACACGTACTGCGCGGCGGCGTAGCCGGAGGCCCAGGCCCACTGGAAGTTGAAGCCGCCCAGGTGGCCGCTGACGTCCAGCACCTCGCCGACGAAGTAGAGCCCGGGGGACTTCAGCGACTCCAGGGTCTTGGATGACACCTCGCGGGTGTCCACCCCGCCCAGGGTGACCTCTGCCGTGCGATAGCCCTCGGTGCCCGCCGGCACCAGTTGCCAGTTGCCCAGGCGCTCGGCGATGGCCTTCAGCTCGCCGGGGCTGTACTGCTTCATCGGTTTGGAAGTGAACCACTGCTCGGCCAGCAGCCCGGCCATCTTCTTGGTGAACAGCTCGGCCAGCAGCGTCTTCAACTCGCTGTTGGGCCGCTCGCGCTGCTGCTCGGCCAGCCAGGTCGGCAGGTCGAGGGCGGGCAGCAGGTCGATGCTGACGACATCGCCGGGCTGCCAGTAGGAGGAGATCTGCAGGATCGCCGGCCCGCTGAGCCCGCGGTGGGTGAAGAGGATGTTCTCGACGAAGCTCTGCCCGTTGCAACTGACCCGGCAGTCTTCCACCGAGGTGCCGGACAGGGCCTCGCACAGGGCCTTCAACTGCGGATCGGTGACGGTGAACGGCACCAGCCCGGCGCGGGTGGGCAGCACCGTATGGCCGAACTGGCGGGCCACCTGGTAACCGAAGCCGGTAGCGCCCAGGGTGGGGATGGACAGCCCGCCGGTGGCGATGACCAGGGATTCGCACTGGGCGGGGCCCTGGCTGGTTTCCAGGCGATAGCCCCCTTCGTGGCGGCTGATCTCGCTGACCGAGGTGTTCAGGCGCAGGTCCACGCCCGCCTGCTCGCACTCCTCCAGCAGCAGGCCGAGGATGTCGCTGGACTTGTGGTCGCAGAACAACTGACCGAGCTTTTTCTCGTGGTAGGGCACGCCGTGCTTGGCCACCAGGGCGATGAAGTCCCATTGGGTGAAGCGTGCCAGGGCGGACTTGCAGAAATGCGGGTTGTGGGAGAGGAAGTTCGCCGGCTCGCAGTACAGGTTGGTGAAGTTGCAGCGGCCGCCCCCGGACATGAGGATCTTCTTCCCGGCCTTGTTGGCGTGGTCCAGCAGCAGTACGCGGCGTCCGCGCGCGGCGGCGCTCATGGCGCACATCAGCCCGGCGGCACCGGCGCCAATGATGATGACCTGGGGGGATAGCACGGTGAGGACCTCGTGAGCGTGGCGTCTGGCGGCGGAAAGCGGCGCATCTTACCCGATCCACGCGGCGGGCCGCGTCCGCGCCGTCCGATGGGCGCCCCGGTTCGCCACGGCGGCGCGCAGTGCGTTGCGGCGGCTCGCCTCTGGGCGTGTGCCCCTTCACCTGCAACAGCCATTTCCGCGTCCATGCAACGTGGGGGAGGGCGCCGGACTGCTGACAGGCAACATGAGTATCTCTAATGTTCGAGTGAAATAACTTGGCTTTATTTCATGTTGAACGGCGCCTAGGATGCCCCACTCGATGACGTTGCAACAGCCTGCGTTGAACGCTTCCGGGCGTGGCTCCGGAAACGCGCGAGGCGGGGACGAATGGGCTTCTGGTGGACCGTGATGGAAAGAGAACTTGTATTCAGCATCAAGAGCGTCGCTTTCGATGAGCATTACCAGCCTTCGGGCACTACGCGCCTGACCACCAACTTCGCCAACCTGGCGAGGGGCACGCGCCGCCAGGAAAACCTGCGCAACACCCTGAACATGATCGACAACCGCTTCAACTCGCTGGCGCAGGCGGACAACCCCAACGGGGACCGCTATGGCGTGGCACTCGACATCATCTCCGCCGACATCGAGCTGATCCCGGGGGGCGAGGCCTTCCCGGCCATCGAGGTACTGAAGACCACGATCATCGATCACCAGACCGGCGAGCGCATCGAGGGCGTCGTGGGGAACAACTTCTCCTCCTATGTGCGCGACTACGATTTCAGCGTGCTGCTGCTCGAACACAACAAGGGGCGGCCGGCATTCAGCGTGCCCGAGGGGTTTGGCGAGTTGCACGGCAAGCTGTTCAAGTGCTTCGTGAACTCGGACGCCTACAAGGCGCACTTCAGCAAGCCCCCCGTCATCTGCCTCAGCGTCTCAGACAACAAGGCCTACTACCGCACCGAGTACCAGCACCCGATACTGGGGGTTGAATACCAGCCGAACGAGTCGTCGTTGACGGAGCACTACTTCAGCAAGATGGGGCTGCAGGTGCGCTACTTCATGCCGCCGAACAGTGCGGCTCCCCTGGCGTTCTACTTCTTTGGCGATTTGCTGGGCGACTACACCCCGCTCGAACTCAGCAGCACCATCGCCACGATGGAGACCTTCCAGAAGATCTACCGCCCCGAGATCTACAACGCCAACGCGGCGGCGGGCGCGCGCTATCAGCCGAGCTTGAAGCACCAGGACTATTCGCTGACCCGCATCGTCTATGACCGCGAGGAGCGCAGCCGCCTGGCGGTCGAGCAGGGACGCTTTGCAGAGGCGCATTTCATCAAGCCGTACGGCGCTGTTCTCGAGCAGTGGTCTGCCCACTGCGCCCTCTAATCCAACCAGGCGTGCATGTCATGAAAAAACTACTACCCACCTCCACGGCCGGCAGCCTGCCCAAGCCCTCCTGGCTGGCCGAGCCGGAGACTCTGTGGTCACCCTGGAAACTGCAAGGTGATGCGCTGAGCGACGGCAAGCAGGACGCCCTGCGCCTGTCCTTGCAGGAGCAGCAGCAGGCAGGCATCGACATCGTCAGTGACGGTGAGCAGACGCGCCAGCACTTCGTCACCACCTTCATCGAACACCTCGACGGCGTGGACTTCGAGAAGCGCGAGACCGTCAGGATCCGTGACCGCTACGACGCCAGCGTTCCGACCGTGGTGAGTGCCGTGAGCCGGCAGAAGCCGGTCTTCGTCGAGGATGCCCGCTTCCTTAGGCAGCAGACCGGGCAGCCGATCAAATGGGCGTTGCCGGGCCCCATGACGATGATCGATACGCTGTTCGATGCGCACTACGGAAGCCGCGAGGAACTGGCCTGGGAGTTCGCCACCCTTCTCAACCAGGAGGCCCGGGAGCTGGAGGCGGCGGGGGTGGACATCATCCAGTTCGACGAACCCGCATTCAACGTGTTCTTCGACGACGTCAACGACTGGGGCATTGCCGCGCTGGAGCGGGCCATCGAAGGGCTCCAGTGCGAAACCGCTGTCCACATCTGTTACGGCTACGGCATCAAGGCCAACACCGACTGGAAGAAGACCCTGGGCTCGGAGTGGCGGCAGTACGAGGCGGTCTTCCCGAAACTGCAGGCCTCCGGCATCGACATCGTTTCGCTGGAGTGCCACAACGCCCGCGTGCCCATGGAGCTGATCGAACTCATCCGCGGCAAGAAGGTGATGGTGGGCGCCATCGACGTCGCCACCCATGCCATCGAGACACCGGAGGAGGTGGCCGACACCCTGCGCAAGGCCCTCCAGTTCGTCGACGCCGACAAGCTCTACCCCTGCACCAACTGCGGCATGGCGCCCCTGCCTCGCCAGGTGGCCAGGGGCAAGCTGCGGGCGTTGAGCGCCGGTGCCGACATCGTCCGTAAGGAGCTGATGGGCGCCTGCTGAGCCCGGCCGCCTGCAGCGACACCCCGGTTGCCGGACTGCTTCGGGCCGCTCCCGAGCAGCCGGCTGCGCCTGACAGACAGGAGTTGCCCAATGTCCCTTCCCGGTACGGCCATCGAGCCCGCGAGCTTTCGCGAGGCGCTCGGGCACTACGCATCCGGCATCACGGTCATTACGTCCCACTGCGACGGTGAGCCGCTTGGCTTCACCTGCCAGTCGTTCTACAGCGTGTCGATGAACCCGCCGCTGGTGTCGTTCAGCGTGATGCGCCGCTCCTACAGCTATCCCGCCATGCGCCGGGCAGGGCGCTTCGCCGTCAACATCCTCTGCGGCGAGCAGGTGGGGATTTCCAACCGGTTCGCCCGTCAAGGCACGGACAAGTGGCAGGGCGTGCAATGGCAGCCATCGCCGCTGGGCAACCCGCTCATTGCCGGCAGCCTGCATTGGCTCGATTGCGAGATCCACGCCGAGCACGCCGCAGGTGATCACCTGATCGTCATCGGCGAAGTGAAGGCACTGAGCCGGCAGCCAACGGCCGCTGGGCAACCCCTGCTGTACTTCAAGGGGGGCTACCGCAACCTCGCCGTAGCGGCCGAGTGAGCCCGTCGCGCTGATGGGGCTGGCTCCACAGCCCTGGAATTCGACCAATAAAAAAGCCGGCTTGTGGCCGGCTTTCCTTGAGAGGTCGGGGCTTACTTCTGGTAAGCCGCAACCGCTTTAGTGATTTCTGCGCGGGCGGCGTCGGCGTTGCCCCAGCCTTCTACCTTCACCCACTTGCCTTTTTCGAGGTCCTTGTAGTTCTCGAAGAAGTGCTTGATCTGCTCCAGCAGCAGGGCCGGCAGGTCGGTGTATTCCTTCACGTCCACGTACAGCTGGGACAGCTTGTCGTGGGGAACGGCGATCAGCTTGGCGTCGCCGCCGGCTTCGTCGGTCATGTGCAGGACGCCGACCGGACGGGCGCGGATGACGGAGCCCGGCGCGACCGGGTAGGGGGTCACGACCAGCACGTCCAGCGGGTCGCCGTCGTCAGCCAGGGTGTTGGGGATGTAGCCGTAGTTGGCCGGGTAGAACATCGGGGTGGCCATGAAGCGGTCGACGAACAGGCAATCGCTGTCCTTGTCGATTTCGTATTTGATCGGCGCATGGTTGGCCGGGATTTCGATCGCGACGTAGATGTCGTTCGGCAGGTCTTTGCCAGCCGGGATCTTGCTGTAGCTCATGGTCGACTCCCTGGAATGGGCCAAAAAAAGTGGGCGGATTATATGCACATTCAGGGGGCGTTGCTACGCCGCCGTGTTCATCCGTTGGTCGTGTCCCGGTAGGCCGGGTCCTCGGCCTGGAGGCGGGCCAGCCGGGCGCCCGGGTCCTGCCGGTAGAACAGCCGCAATTGCGCGTAGACCCCGGGGTAGGCGACCTGCAGCAGGTCGGGAGCGGTGAAGAAGTATTCGCTGGTGACGGCGAAGAACTCCGCCGGGTCTTCGGCGGCGTAGGGGTCGATGGGCAGCTCGGCGTTCTCGTCTTCGTCCAGGCGGGCGTTGAGTTCGTCGTAGACGCTCTGCATCGCCTCGGCCCAGTCGGACTGGCGCATGTCGCGGTGCAGCGGCGGCAGGCCGTTGGCGTCGCCGTTGAGCATGTCCAGCTTGTGGGCCAGTTCGTGGATCACCAGGTTGTAGCCTTCCCAGCCGCCGCTGGCCTGGATGCCCGGCCAGGCCAGCACCACCGGTCCCTGTTGCCAGGCTTCGCCACTGCGCTCGTCGTCCCATTCGTGGACCACGCCGGTGCTGTCGCGGTGGCGCTGGGGGCTGACGAAGTCGTCGGGATAGATCACCAGTTCGTGGAAGCCCTGGTACCAGCCCAGTTCCTCCAGGTGCAGCAGCGGCAGTTGGGCCTGAGCCGCCAGCAGCAGGCGCTCGCGGGCGTCGAGCTGCAGGTCGCCCAGCAGGCTCAGATGCTTCTCGGCGAGGAACAGCACGCTGCGCTCGCGCAGCCGGGCGTCTTCCTCCGCGTCCAGGCCATCGAGGATCGGCAGCGTCTGGCGCACTTCGGCCCAGAGGGCATCGTCCACCGGGTGGCGGGCCAGGAGGCGGCGGCGCCGCCAGTTGCGGAAGAAACCCATGGGGCGACCGTCAGCTGTGCGAAACGTCGCTGGCTTCGGCCGGGCGCAGGCGACGGTGCAGGAAGCCGAGGATCATCGGCAGCAGCGACAGCAGGATGATGCCGATCACCAGCAGCGAGAGGTTCTGCTTGATGAAGGGCACGTTGCCGAAGAAGAAGCCCAGGGTCACCAGGCCGCCGACCCAGAGGATGCTGCCGGCGACGCTGAAGGCCACGAAGCGGCCGTAGGGCATGCGCCCGACGCCGGCGACGAAGGGCGCGAAGGTGCGCACGATGGGCAGGAAGCGCGCCAGGGTCACGGTCTTGCCGCCGTGGCGGTCGTAGAACGCGTGGGTGCGCTCCAGGTAGTCGCGGCGGAAGATCTTCGAATTCGGCCGGCTGAACAGGCGCTCGCCGGTGGTACGGCCGATCAGGTAGTTGGTGCTGTCGCCGAGGATGGCGGCGCTCATCAGCAGCAGCGCCAGCAGGAGCGGGTCCATGGCGCCGTTGGCACACACCGCGCCGGCGATGAACAGCAGTGAGTCGCCCGGCAGGAAGGGCGTCACCACCAGGCCCGTCTCGCAGAAGATGACCAGGAACAGGATGGCGTAGATCCAGGTGCCGTAGTTGGTGACCAGCAGGTTCAGGTACTGGTCCAGGTGCAGGACCAGGTCGATCGGGTTGAATTCCATGGGGCGCCTTGAACGGGAAAACGGAGGCGGCCGGTGGCCGGGCGAGCGGCATTATAGGGGCAAGGGCTGGGCGAGCGGCGAGCTTCCGTCGAGGGTTTTCCGGCATGAAGGCTGCAGCTGTTTCCATTGTTTTTCACCAATGGAGGCCCGCCCATGGCGCTGCAGCTGCTGGAACATCCTGCTCTGAGCCTGGCCCAGGGCCACGGGCCGGACCTGCCCCAGCAGGCCGCCCGCGCTCGCGCGGCCTGGGTGGCCGGCCATCGGGGGCGGCCGCCGTCGCTGATGCTGGTGCTGCTCTGGGCACGGCAGTGCCCCAATGTGGTGCAGGTGCTGGACCACCACCTGGACGCGCTGTTCGCCGACTACGCCTGCACCCCGGAGGGCTGGAGTGAGGTGCAGGCCGCCCGTCAGGTGCTGGCGGCGCTCAACCTGCGGCTCTACAAGCACGGCCAGGCCGGTGCACGCCTGCCCGAGCTGAGCGCCGGCCTGGTGCTGGCGCAGGACGGCCAGCTGCATTTCTTCCAGGCCGGTGCCGTGGGCCTGGCACGGGTCCATCGCGGCGTGCTGGAGCAACTGCCCGGCCACGAGGGCGGGCTGGGCGCCCAGCCCGAGCTGGCGGTGGTGCAGCACAGCCTGCCGCTGCGCATGGGCGAGCCGTTGTTGCTGGCACCGCAGCCCTTGCTGCAGGTGGCTGACCTGCAACGCTTCCAGGCTGATTGCGCCGAACTCGCCCCCGGGCGCCTGGGCGAGGTGCTCGAACCGCTGCTGGCGGCCCCTGGTGCGGCGGCCGTGCTGCTGCCCGGTGCCGCCGACCAGTTGCCGGCACCCACCCCGGGCAACAGCTGGCCGGCGGTGGTGGATGCCGCGCCCGGCCTGCAGGTGGACGGCTGGACGCTCCAGGCCGCCTGCGCCTACGGGCCGCCCGGGCGGCTGTTCCGCGCCCGGGACGACATCGGGCGCGAGGCCCTGCTGTGGCTGGCCGAAGGCCCGGCTGACGAAGCCTTCTGGCAGCGTGAGTGGGTGCTGCGGCGCAGCCCGGTGGCCAGCCTGCCCCAGGTGCTGTCGCCCCACCGGCCGCGCCGGCATGCCTTTCTCCTGTTCGAGCCGCCCCCGGCCGGCGTGCGCAGCCTGGCGGACTGGATCGGCAGCCAGGGACCGTTGCCGCCTGCGACCCTGGTCGCCCTGCTGTGCCAACTGATCGAAGCGGTGCGGGCCTTGCAGCGGCGTGGCATGCAGGGGCTGTGGCTGACCCCCCGGCAGATCCTGGTGGGGGATGACGGTCGGGTGCTGCTGTTGCCGGAGTTCGCCGCGATCCTCCCTGGCGTACAGCGCCAGCCGGTCCCGGTCCAGGCCGTGCCCCTGGCCCCGGAGCTGCGCCATGGACGGGCGGCGGACGGCTCGGCCGACCAGTTCGCCCTGGCCGCGCTGTGCTACTGGATGCTCAGCGGACAATGGCCTGAAGTGGCGCGCCCCGAGGGTGGGCAGGCCAGCCGCTATGTGCCGCTGGCGAGCTTTCGCGTCGGGCTGCCGGAGGGCTGGGACGGTGTGCTGGCGCGGGCCCTGGCGCCCCAGGCGCGGGCGCGCTTCGAGGCGCTCTCGGAGTTCCAGTTGGCCCTGGAGCGTGCCCTCCAGGCCGCGCGCCAGGCCCCCACGCCGCGCGACGGGCGCAGGGTGCGCCTGGCGCTGGCGGGGTTGCTGGCGGTGCCGGTGGTGATCGGGTTGTGGTGGGGGCTGAGCCTGTGAGGAGCGGGCTCAGTCGCCGATGGGCAGGATGTAGTTCTTGAACTGGCTGTCCTCGCGGAAGCCGATGGACTCGTAGACCTTCTGCGCCACTTCGTTGTCGGCGCTGGTGGACACCCGCATGCGCACGGCGTTGGTTTCCTTGGCCATCTTCTTCGCGGTCTGCAGCAGGCGGTCGGCCACCAGTTGGCGACGGGCGTCCTCGGCGACATAGATGTCGTTGAGAATCCACACGCGCTTGAGCGACAGCGACGAGAAGCTCGGGTAGAGCTGGCAGAAGCCCAGCAGCTTGTCCTCGTCATCGGCCAGGGCCAGGTAGATGATCGATTCCTTGCGCTTGAGGCGGGTCTCCAGGAACTTGCGCGAGGAGTCCGGGAAGGGCAGCTCGCCGTAGAACTCGCGGTACTTCACGAACATCGGGCTCAGCAGGTCCAGATGCTCCAGGGTGGCTTGGACGATGCGCATGGGAAGACCTCGGCGTCGGTAGGGATACGGGAACGGAATGCAGGTGCCATGCCAGCACCGTCCCGATGCTGCCTCAAAATTTGGCTGCCGCGCAATCGCGGCCCATGGGCCTGTCTGGTGAAGGTGAGCGTGCTGTTAAGGGGCTGCCGATGCCAGGGTCCCATGTGTTAGCGCAAAACGAGCGGCGCCCGCTCGGCGGGAAATGTTCCGGCAGGACACTGCGGCAATGCGCCACAAGGCCCGCGTTCCGTGATCCGGGGCTTCGGTGCTAGAGTCGCCGCCCATGAAACCGACCCCTCCCACCCGCTCGTTGATCGCCTGGATGCTCTATGCCTGCGTCCTGCTCAACGCGCTCGCCTGCAGCGTCCACCACGGGCAGGCGATGGGGTTGGAATTGAGCGGCCTGGGCGGTGCCTTCTGTTCCGCCCATGGCGAATCGGGGCCGGGTTTCGGCGACCTGCCGGGCGAGCTGTCGAAGCTTGCCAGTGCCGGCTTCAACTGCCCGATGGGCTCGGCCATCACCCTCGGCGTCATCTTCTTCCTCGGCCTTTACTGGCTGCAGCGCCAGCGCACGATCCCGCGGCCGACCCGCGAGCGCCGCTGTGCGGCCCCACCGCGAGAACGCTGGCCTTCAGCCAACCCCCGCGCCTCCCCCTGAGTTTCCGGCTCGTCCCCTGCGGCCCGCCTGCGCGTGGCCGTCGTGTCCTGCCGCCCGTGCATCCGTCCGGCGCGGCCTGATCCACCTGATCCGGAAAATCACGATGTCCCTTTCTGCCCGTTCCACCGACCGCCGTACTCCCTTCACCCTCGACCGCAGCCAACTGCGCTGGCGCCAGGCCTTCGCCTTCGCGGCCGGCCTGGCCCTGTGCAGCGGCCTGCAGGCGGCCGAGCACGTCCACACCGCACCCACCGCGGCCAAGGACAGCGACGCCCATGAGCTGCAGCCCACCGTCGTCACTGCGGTGCAGCAGAGCTCGCCGCTGACCGTGGTGGCCGACCCGAAGGACGCCCGCCAGCCCATCCCCGCCAGCGACGGCGCGGACTACCTGAAGACCATTCCCGGCTTCGCCGCCGTGCGCAACGGCGGCACCAACGGTGACCCGGTGCTGCGCGGCATGTTCGGCTCGCGCCTCAACCTGCTCACCAACGGCGGCCAGATGCTCGGTGCCTGCCCGGGCCGCATGGACGCCCCCAGCTCCTACATCTCGCCGGAAACCTTCGACCGCCTCACCGTCATCAAGGGCCCGCAGACCGTGCTCTGGGGCCCCGGCGCCTCGGCCGGCACGGTGCTCTTCGACCGTGAGCCGGAGCGCTTCGGCGAGCTGGGCAGCCGCGTCCACGCCAGCGTGCTGGCCGCCTCCAACGGGCGCTTCGACAAGGTGCTGGACGGCGCCGTGGGCAGCGAGCTGGGCTACCTGCGCTTCACCGGCAACCAGTCCCAGTCCGACGACTACGAGGACGGCAACGGCGACACCGTGCCCTCGCGCTGGCGCAAGTGGAACGGCGACGTGGCCTTGGGCTGGACCCCCGACGAAGACACCCTGGTGGAACTGACCGCCGGCCGTGGCAACGGCGAGGCCCGCTACGCCGGGCGCGGCATGGACGGCAGCCAGTTCCTGCGGGAAAGCCTCGGCCTGCGCTTCGAGCGCAGCAACCTGGGCGGCGTGCTCGACAAGCTGGAGGCGCAGGTCTACTACAACTACGCCGACCACGTGATGGACAACTTCCGCCTGCGCAGCCCCAACCCCTCCAGCTCCATGCCCATGCCGATGGCCTCCCAGGTGGACCGCCGCACCCTCGGCGGGCGTGTCGCCGCCACCTTCAAGTGGAGCGACGTGGAACTGGTGGCCGGCCTCGACGCCATGCGCAGCGAGCACCGCAAGCGCGCCTCGCGCTATTCGATGATGAGCGGCCAGTTCACCGACGCCGACCAGTTCCCCCGTGTGCGTGATGCGCTGATGCACAACTACGGCGCCTTCGGCGAGCTGACCTGGTACGCCGCCGACCGCAACCGGGTGATCACCGGCGCCCGCCTGGACCACGCCCAGACCCTCGACGACCGCGCCACCGTGGGCCGCATGAACATGGCCAACCCCACCTACGGCAAGACCCGCTCCGATACCCTGCCCAGCGGCTTCATGCGCTACGAGTACGACCTGGCGGATGCCCCGGCCACCCTCTACGCCGGCCTCGGCCACGTGCAGCGCTTCCCCGACTACTGGGAGCTGTTCTCCCCCGGCAGCGGCCCGGCCGGTTCGGTCAACGCCTTCGACGGCGTGAAGCCGGAGAAGACCACCCAGCTCGACTTCGGCGTGCAGTACAACGACGGCGACCTGGAAGCCTGGGCCTCCGGCTACATCGGCCAGGTTCGCGACTACATCCTGTTCACCTACACCCCAGGGATGATGGGCGCCACCTCCCGCGCCGATAACATCGACGCGCGCATCATGGGCGGCGAGCTGGGCGCGGCCTACCGCCTGGACGACAACTGGAAGGCGGACGGCACCCTGGCCTACGCCTGGGGCAAGAACAGCTCCGACGGCCGTGCACTGCCGCAGATGCCGCCGCTGGAAGCGCGCCTGGGGCTCACCTACGAGCAGGACGCCTGGAGCGCCGGCGCCCTGTGGCGCGTGGTGGCCGCGCAGAACCGCGTGGCGGAGAAGCAGGGCAACGTGGTCGGCCAGGATTTCGACAAGAGCGGCGGCTTCGGCGTGTTCTCCCTCAACGGCGCCTACCGCCTGACGTCCAACCTCAAGGTCAGCGCCGGGGTCGACAACCTCTTCGACAAGGCCTACTCCGAGCACCTCAACCGCGCCGGCGACGCCGGGTTCGGCTTCCCCGCCGACCCCGAGGCGATCAACGAGCCGGGTCGCACCCTGTGGACCAAGGTCGACTTCAGCTTCTGATCACCGTTCGATAGCGGGCCTGGCGGCCCTGTGGAAAGATCGGGCGGCGCCTCCAGGGCACCTCTGAATCGTTGGAGGTGCCCTTGCAGGGCGTTGCCAGGAGCTGCCATGACCCGCTTTCTGATCACCCTCGCGACCCTGCTGGTCGCCCTCTACCTGCTGCTCTGCGCCGGGCTCTACCTGTTCCAGCGCCAGCTGCTCTACGTGCCTCAGCCGCGCACCCTCGACGCGCCGGGCAGCACCCTCGAACTCACCCGCCCCGAGGGACCGCTGCAGGTCACGGTGCAGGCCCACGACGGGCCCCGGGCGCTGCTGTACTTCGGCGGCAATGCCGAGGACGTCTCCCTCAACCTCCCCGAGCTGCGCCAGGCCTTCCCCGACCGCGCGCTGTACCTGATGCACTACCCGGGCTACGGCGGCAGTGCCGGCGAGCCTTCCGAAGCGCTGATCGTGCGCGACGCCCTGGCCCTGTTCGACCAGGTGCAGGCCACGCACCCGCAAGTGGATGTGGTGGGGCGCAGCCTCGGCTCCGGGGTTGCCGTGCAGGTGGCCAGCGCGCGGCCGGTGAGGCGGTTGGTGCTGGTCACGCCCTACGACAGCATCGAGGCGGTGGCGGCGGAGCGCTTCCCCTGGGTGCCGGTGGGCTGGTTGCTGAAGGATCGCTACCGCTCGGTGGACCGGGTCGGTGCCCTGCGGATGCCGAGCCTGCTGTTGGTGGCGGTGCAGGACCGGGTGATTCCCCCGGCCCACGCCGAACGCCTCGTCCGGCACTTCGCCCCCGGTGTGGCGCGGCTGGAGCCGCTGGAGGGCGTGGGGCACAACGACATCAGCCTGCACCCGCGCTACTGGGCGCTGCTGCAGGAGGCCCTGCGCTAAGAAGGGGCCGGGGGGTGCGGCTCAGGCGTAGACGCTGATGCCGCCCTTGGCCTGCAGCCAGTCGCGGTAGGTTTCCAGGGATTGGGTCTGCTGGTTGCCGTTCACCCCGACGAAGGACAGGCCGCCGCCCAGGTTCTTGTCCAGCAGCTTCTGCACCTGGGTGAGCAGCTTGGCTGCATCGTCACGGTCGAGGCTGGAAACGTCGGGCAACTGCAGCTTGGCGCCGCCGCTGCCGTTGAGCCCGGCCTGGCTGGCCTGGGTGGCGTTGGTGATGACGTTGCCGGTGTCGCCGGCCATGGCGTTCATCAGGCCGCCACGGCCCTGGGCCACCAGGTTGGCGGCGAGCTTGCGCAGGTCGGCAATGGGATCGGAAGGCGTCTGCGGCTTGTCGGTGGTGCCGGACGTGCCGCTGTTGCCGGCCTTGTTGCCAGCCAGCGAGGCGAGGTAGCCGGCCAGCGGCGAGTTGTTGTTGATGAGGGTCATGGGTGGATTCCCCGAATTTGCGGACACCCGCGTTCAGCATAAAGCGGGCCAGGTGGCTGCAAGCCAGGCGTGGCAAGGGGTGGCGCGTGTCGCGTGCCGGTCGGGGCGGCGTCGGCTTGCCGGCACCGGGCAAGGCCTTGCCGGGTTGGCCAGGGGCCAGCAACTGACGCCGGCCCCGGGAGCCCGTATCATCGCCGCCCTGTTTCACTGCCGATGGACCTGCTGGATGCTGTCTGCCGTCAAGCGCTACACCGCGTTGATCTCCGGAACCCTGGTGCGCTGCTTCCCGCGCACCACCGCCTACCTGCGTGCCGAACGTGAGGCCGCCGAAGCCGCCCAGGCCCTGGCTCGTGCCCAGGCACAGCAGAAGAAGGCGCGCCCGCGCGGGCGCAACAAGAAGGCCAGCGAAGGCAAGGGCCGCACCACCGCCCGCAAGTCCGCCCCCAAGGAACCTGGCGGGGCCCGCGAGGCCGTCGAGGGCCCGAGCGTCTACCGCGCCGCCGCGCTGCCCCGGCGCAAGGGCGCCGAAGAGGCGATGCGTGCGCGGGTGGCCGAAGCCGTCGCGGTGGGTGTGGTGGCGGCACCGTCCGACGAGCAATGGGCGATGATCCTCGCCCGTGGGCCGCTGACGCGCATCTTTGCCGGCGCCGGCTCGGGCAAGTCCACCACTCTGTTGCTGCGGGTGGTCTACCTGCTGGCCCACCTGGGCGTCGACCCGGCCAAGCTCACCGTCATCTCCTTCACCAACGCCTCCTGTGCCCAACTGCGTGAGCAACTGATGCGGGTGCTGGCGTTCTGGCAGGTGCCCTTCGACGCAGCCCAGGCGCGCCAGTGCGTGCGGACCTTCCATTCGGCCATGGGCGTACTGGCCAAGAGCGAGATGGGCGTGAGCGCCTGGTTCGAGCAACTGGACAGCCGCGATGCCGGCGACGAGCCGGACAACCCCCTGGCCGCCGGCCGTCTGAAGCCGTCCCAGCAGCGCCTGCTGCAGGAGGCCTACCACGCCTGCTACGCCGAGGACGTCGGCTTCCGCACGGCGGTCCACGCCCTGCTGGGCCTGGAGCCCGATGCGGTGCTGTCGAAGACCCCGGAAGGCCCGTTGCGCCTGGCCGGCGAGCTGGGACCGATGGCCCTGCCGGAGGCGTTCCACGTGCAGGCCGGGTTCATCGAGAGCCTGGGGTTGCGGGTGGATGCATTGCAGCCGGACGCCCTGGCCTGCCCCCAGCGGGACCAGCAGTTCATCCGCGCGCTGCAACCCTTCTGGGCGCGTTTCCAGGCGCTGTTGCGCCAGCGCGGGCTGGCCACCTTCAACATGGCGTTCTGCGAACTCACCGAGCGGCTGGAAAAGGGCGGGCTGAAGCTGCCCGCGCTGGTGCCGCTGACCCACCTGCTGATCGACGAGTTCCAGGACATCTCCCCGCAGATCGTCCGCTGGCTGCGGGCCGCCCACGAGCGCCTGGCGCAGGCCGGGGAGACCCCGAGCCTGATGGCCATCGGTGACGACTGGCAGTCCATCTACGGCTGGCGCGGCAGCTCGCCGGAGCTGTTCATGGACTTCGACCGCCACTTCGCCAAGGGGCGCGGCAAGAAGAGCGCGGTGCTGCGCCTGGAGACCAACTACCGCTCCATCGACGCCGTGGTGCGCGACGGCGAGGCGGTGCTGGGCGGCGTGGCCTTCAAGCAGGACAAGACCTGCCGCGCCGTGCGCGAGGCCCGGCCGGGTGACCATGGCGTGCGGCTGGTGCAGGGCTTCGAACTGCCCGGCGGCTTGTCGGCGCTGGTGGCCGAGCTGCAGGCCCAGTGCGCCCATGTGGCCGGCCTGGAGCGCGCCGAACGCACGCCTGTGCTGCTGCTCGGCCGGCGCAACGACACCCTGCGCACGGTGCAGACGGCGCTGGAGTCGGGGTTGCCGGTGAAGGCCCTGACCATCCACCGGGCCAAGGGCTTGCAGGCGGAGGTGGCGGTGATCGTCGACGACTGCCAGCCGCCGGAATCCCACCCCCTGCGCAACGCGCTGTACGCCCACAGCGGCTACTTCCGCAACAGCTACGACCAGGCCATGCGCGACGAGAACCTGCGCCTGGCCTACGTCGCCATCACCCGCGGCGTGAGCCGGGTGATCTGGTACTGCCGCCGCCCCCAGGGCGCCACCGCCGTGCTGGCCGCCCGCGCGCCGGATCTCTGAGCGCGTGAGCCTGATAGTGGTGCTGGCAGCTCCGATGGTGGGCTGAAGCCCACCCTACGGTTCAGGCCGTAGCCGGGGTTTCAACCCTGCCTTGAATCGATGCGGTTCGCCGAGCT
>NZ_LYSP01000049.1:0-40745 GCF_001728945.1 Pseudomonas sp. ENNP23 | reverse complement strand
CGCCCATGGGCTTGCCCAGCAGCGCGTCGAGTTGCAGGTTGTGGTCTTCGGAGACCAGCTCCAGTTCGTAGTCGAACAGCCGGCCCAGCTCGTCGTGGCCGTCCAGTCGGTCGAGCAGCAGCACATCGCCGCCCAGCGGGCTGCTGACCTTGGCCATGCGTGCCCGTTGTGAAATTGCCATCCCTATACATCCTTAGCGTTGCGCGCGTTACCGGCTGCCCGTCATGTGGCGGCCCGTTACTGCCTGTACACGCTGCCTGGAGATGCGGCGCACCGGTCGGGTACACCGCATCCGTTTCACTCGAAGCGGTAGGTGAACTCGCCGTTCTCGGCGCTCACCTGCACCTTCTCCACCTTGCGGCCTTCCAGCATGCGGTTGAGGAACTCGCGGCTGAGGTCCGGCAGCATGCTGTTGGTGAGGATGGCGTCGATCTGGCGGCCACCGCTCTCGGTCTCGGTGCAGCGGGAGACCACCAGGTCCACCACCTTGTCGTCGAACTCGAACGGCACCTTGTGGCCCGACTCGACGCGCTTCTTGACCCGGCCCAGTTGCAGGCGGGTGATGCTCTTGAGCATCTCGTCGCTCAGCGGGTAGTAGGGGATGGTCACCAGGCGGCCCAGCAGCGCCGGCGGTAAGATCTTCAGCAGCGGCTCGCGCAGCGCCTTGGCGATGCCCTCGGGTTCGGGCATCAGCTCGGGGTCGTTGCACAGGCTGGCGATCAGGTCGGTGCCGGCGTTGGTGGTGAGCAGGATCAGGGTGTTCTTGAAGTCGATCACCCGGCCTTCGCCGTCTTCCATCACGCCCTTGTCGAACACCTGGAAGAAGATCTCGTGCACGTCCGGGTGGGCTTTCTCCACCTCGTCCAGCAGCACCACGCTGTAGGGCTTGCGCCGTACCGCCTCGGTCAGCACGCCGCCTTCGCCGTAGCCGATGTAGCCGGGCGGGGCACCCTTGAGGGTGGAGACGGTGTGGGCTTCCTGGAACTCGCTCATGTTGATGGTGATGACGTTCTGCTCACCGCCGTACATGGCTTCGGCCAGAGCCAGCGCGGTCTCGGTCTTGCCCACGCCCGAGGTGCCCGCGAGCATGAACACGCCGATCGGCTTGCTCGGATTGTCCAGCCCCGCGCGGGAGGTCTGGATGCGCTTGGCGATCATCTCCAGGGCATGGTCCTGGCCGATGATGCGCTTCTTCAGGTGACCGCCCAGGTTGAGCACGGTCTCGATTTCGTTGCGCGCCATGCGCCCGACCGGGATGCCGGTCCAGTCGGCCACCACCGAGGCCACCGCCTGGTAGTCCACGGTCGGCAGGATCAGCGGGTCCTCGCCCTGCAGCGTGCTCAGGCGCGCTTGCAGGTCGGTGAGCTGGGCGCGCAGGGCGTCCAGTTCCTCGGGGGCCAGCGGCGGGGTGTCGGCACCGCCTTCGCGACTGGTGCCGTCCACCGGCTCGGCGGCGGCACGCAGGCGGGCGCGGGTGGCCAGCAGCTCGTCCACCAGGGCCTTCTCCTCGGCCCAGCGGGCTTCCAGTTCACCCAGGCGGGCGCGCTCGGCGTCCAGGGCGGCCTGGGTGTCCACCTGGCGGCTGCCGATGGCCACGCCGATGGCGTGTTCACGGCCGATGATGGCCAGCTCGGTCTCCAGCGCCTCGATACGGCGGCGGCTGTCGTCCACTTCCGCCGGTACGGCGTGCAGGCTGATGGCGACGCGGGCGCAGGCGGTGTCCAGCAGGCTCACGGACTTGTCCGGCAACTGGCGCGCGGGGATGTAGCGGTGGGACAGCTTGACCGCCGCTTCCAGCGCCTCGTCGAGGATCTGCACCTGGTGGTGCTGCTCCATGGTCGAGGCCACACCGCGCATCATCAGGATGGCGCGGTGCTCGGAGGGCTCGTCCACCTGCACCACCTGGAAGCGGCGGGTGAGGGCGGGGTCCTTCTCGATGTGCTTCTTGTATTCGGCCCAGGTGGTGGCCGCCACGGTGCGCAGGGTGCCGCGCGCCAGGGCCGGCTTGAGCAGGTTGGCCGCATCGCCGGTGCCGGCGGCGCCACCGGCACCGACCAGGGTGTGGGCTTCATCGATGAACAGGATGATCGGCTTCTCGGAGCTCTGGACGTCCTCGATCACCTGGCGCAGGCGCTGTTCGAACTCGCCCTTCATGCTGGCACCGGCCTGCAGCAGGCCGACGTCCAGAGCGCGCAGCTCCACGTCCTTCAGCGAGGGCGGCACGTCGCCGGCGACGATGCGGTGGGCGAAGCCCTCGACCACCGCCGTCTTGCCCACACCGGCCTCGCCGGTGAGGATCGGGTTGTTCTGCCGGCGGCGCATGAGGATGTCCACCAACTGGCGGATCTCGTCGTCACGGCCGACGATCGGGTCCAGCTTGCCGCTGCGGGCCTGCTCGGTGAGGTCTACGGTGAAGCGCTTCAGGGCTTCCTGCTTGCCCATGGCCGCCGGGGCCATGGCGCCGCTGGCTTCGCCCGGGGCGCCGGCGTTGAAGCCGTCGGTGGCGGTCAGGGCGTTCTCGGGGGAGGCGCCGACCACTTCGTCGAAGCGCTCGGTGAGGGTGTCCACCTTCAGCTTCTCGAACTCGCGGGAGATGGACAGCAGCGCGTTGCGCAGGCTCGGGGTCTTGAGGATGCCCACCACCAGGTAGCCGGTGCGCACCTGGCTCTCGCCGAACATCAGGCTGCCGTACACCCAGCCGCGCTCCACGGCTTCCTCGACGTGGGAGGACAGGTCGGTGATGGAGGTGGAGCCGCGCGGCAGGCGGTCCAGGGCCTCGGTGATGTCCTTGGCCAGGCGTGCCGGCTCGATGCTGAACTGGCGGATGATCTGGTGCAGGTCCGAGTCCTGCAGCTGCAGGATCTGGTGGAACCAGTGCACCAGCTCCACATAGGGGTTGCCCCGCAGCTTGCAGAACACCGTGGCGGCTTCGATGGCCTTGTAGGCCAGGCTGTTCAGCTTGCCGAACAGCGCGGCGCGACTGATTTCTCCCATTTTCACTCTCCTCGATCCGGGTATTGGCGCGGCGTGGCGTCGGCGTAGTGGCGTGCCAGCAGCAGGTCCTTTGCGTCCTGGCCGGGAGTGCCGAGCCAGGTGTTGAAGCCGAGTCGGTCCCCGCCGGACAGCGTCAGCGGCGGGACATCCTCACGTTTGAGGACCAGGTTGGCGTCCCAGTCCAGTTCTTCTCCCAGGTACTCGGCCACCCAGGCGGCCAGTTCGTGGAACAGTTCGCCGCCCGGCAGGAAGCGCTGGTACTGCGAGAGGTCCAGCGGGCCGATGCAGATGCGGAACTTGTGCTGGCGGTCCCACACGTGGGTGCCCAGGCACAGGTCCATCCCCAGGGTGCTGGCGGCTGCGCCCAGGCGGCTGCGTTCGGGCAGCTCCAGCCACTGGCCGACGTATTCCTCGATGGCCACCGGCACGCCGAAGAACTCCGCGAGGATGGTGCGCAGGCCGTCCGGGTAGCGCGTCTGCGCCGCCAGGTGGCCGGTGTAGTAGTAGCGCGCGGCGTCGTCGATGGGGCCCTGGCCGAGCAGGCTTTCCATGCCCCGGCCGGAGAGTGCGCCCAGGCGTGGCGACCAGTAGTCCTGGTCGGGGCGGTCCATGCTCACCGTCGGCCGGGCTTCGGCCCAGGCGCGGTAGAACAGCGTCAGCAGGCGGTGCGTGAAAACGTCGAGGAAGCGCTTGAAGGTGGCGTCGGCGCTGTTGCGCTGGCGCTCCCGGGCGTACTCGGTCAGGTGCAGCGGCAACGGCCCGTTGGGTCCGGTGAGGCCGAAGAAGTACTGCTCGATACGCGGTGTGCCGTCGGGGTTGTGCTCGACGCTGGCCAGGGTCGCCGGGGCGAAGCCGCAATCGGGCTTCTGGCCCAGGCGCAATGGGTCGTCGGCCAGGCGCAGGGAATGGCCCAGGCGCGGCCGGTCGGGGTATTCGCACTCGATGCGGCGCAGCGCCTGGAAGAAGTCGTAGTTCCAGGGCGCGGCTTCCATTTCCGCGAGGGTGTCTACAGATTCGGACGACGTCCGGGCTTCGCCCGCCATCGCATCACCTCGCCCCGTTCAGTGGTCCGCAACACCGTTTCGGTGAAGCTGTTGATCGACACATAGCGTGTCAGGAAACGTTCCAGCACCGAGGCCAGCACGAACACGCCAGTGCCGCGGAAGGCGTTTTCGTCGAACTCCAGGTCGATCTCCAGGCCGCGCCCGAAGACGATCGGCCCCGGCATCGGCAGGCGCCGGGTGCAGGGTTTGCTGGCGACCTTGCGCAGGCCTTCGATCTGCATCTGCAGGGCCTGGTCGTTGGACTCGCCGTACAGCCGCAGCATCTCGCGCAGGGCGGCAGCGCCCTGGCCGTCCTGGCTCAGCGACAGGTAGTTGAGCGACAACTGGCTGATCAGCCGCCAGGCGCTGGCGTCATGGGCGCGGCTGGCCTTGGGCCGGCTCGGGCCCGCCAGGCAGCGCACGGCCTGCACCGGGGCGCTGTCTTCCAGGGTGAAGTCGCTGCGCCCGGTGCCCACCGGCATGAACAGCGGCAGGTCACGGTTGGTGCACAGCGCGCCGATGCCCAGTTGGCGCAGGTCGTGGCGGTGGGGCGCCTGCTTGGCGTCCACCAGGGAAATGAAGGTCTCGCTGCCGATGTAGGTGGAGCGCGGCCCCTTGCGACGCTGGTTGCTGGAGAGCACGCGGGGTTCGCGGCGCACCGTGTACCAGGCCTGCTCACGGCCGTAGCGCGAGGGGTCGCGCACGGCATAGAAGGGCTGGAAGGGCTGCTCCGGGCCGGCGCCGTGGCCGGTCACCTCGGTGAGGCTGTGCACTTCGAAGTCCAGCGGGCGGGTGCGGTCGACGATCACATGGTGTTCGTTGACCCGCTCGTTGATGTGGATGCGGTCCGCCCGGCGCGGGAACAGGTTCACCGCCGGGGTGCAGAACAGGCGGAACAGGTCGGCACCGATGCTGCCTTCCAGGGTGCTGTCCAGGCGGTTGAACAGCACGATGATCTCCAGTTCCTGGCCGGCGCAGCGCTGCACGGGGCGGCGCAGGTTGGCCAGGTCGACGAACAGGAAGCGGTTGGGCAGGGCGAAGTATTCCTGCAGCAGGCGGTAGCCCTGGAAGGCGCGGGGCACCACCGGCAGCACCGCGTCCTCGTCGTCGAAGCCGCGCGAGCGCAGGCTGTCCGGCGGCAGGCGCTCCACCCACTCGCCGCCGGGGGCCTGGGCGAACACCGCGCAGGCGTTGGCCATCAATTGCTCGTAGAGGCGGAAGGGCTGCTCGTCGGCACCGTGGAGGAAGAAGGTCAGGTCTTCCAGCGACAGGCTGTTGAACGGCAGGCCCGCCCCGGTACGCAGGCGCAGGCGCAGGCCGGCCTTGGCGCCGGGCTCGCTGGCGGCCAGGCGGCCGAGGGCCGCGGCGGGGTTGCCGAAGTATTCGGCCTTGGTCACTTCCAGCGGCCACAGGTGGACCGGCTGGGCGGTGCGGTATTCGCAGGCGGTCTGCGCGTCGGCGCCCAGGCTGGCCCGCAGCGAGGCGTTGCGCGGCACCACGAAACCGCTGGCCAGCGACCCCTCGTTGGGATCGGCCTGCAGTTGCACCACGGTCATCGACGGGGTCGGCGCCAGGTAGTGCGGGTAGGCGATCTCCAGCAGGTTGTGGGTGAAGGTCGGGTATTCGGCGTCTAGCTTGAGCTGCACGCGGGCGGTGAGGTAGGCGAAGCCTTCCAGCAGGCGCTCGACGTAGGGGTCGGCGCAGTCGATGCCGGAGAGCGTCAGGCGCCCGGCGATCTTCGGGTACTCGCTGGCGAACTCGGCGGCACTCTCGCGGATGTGCTGCAGCTCCTGGTTGTAGTACTCCAGCAGGCGCGGGTTCATTTGCGCCTCCTGGCCTGTTCGGCGGGCACCACGCGGACGTGGCCGGTCTCCAGGTCGAGGTCGGTGGTGAGCAGCATGCGCAAAGGCACGGGTTCGGCCCACAGGTCGCCCTCGATCTCGAAGGACAATGCGTTGTGGTTCATCTGGTCGGCTGCCAGTTGGGCGCGTACACGCAGGGTGGAGCGGATGATGCGCGGCTCGTAGCCGGCGATGGTCTCGGTGAGCAGGGCCTCGATGGCCTGCACGTCGACGCTGGAGGCGGTGTGCCCGGCCAGCGGCGGCAACCCGTAGTTGACCACCGAGCTGCCGGCCTGGATCTCGCCGGAGGTGTCGCTGTCGAGCGGCGCAATGGTGTTGAACAGCCAGGCCAGGTCACGCAGGACCGAGGCCTTGAGCTGGGTGAGGGAGAGCACGCGCTTGTCGGCACTCTCCTTCGGGTTGCCCGGATCGTCGTCGGTGAGGCGATCGAGCAGGGACGGTTGCAGGCGTTCCTGCAGCGTCAGGTCGGCCATGTTCAGGCGCTCGGCTGCTCGAAGGCGAGGGTGCGCACCTCGAACAGGGCGACGTCGCCTTCATCGGTGACGAACAGGCGCTGGCCCAGGGGCAGGCCGCTGTCCAGCCAGTCGGTCTTGCGCGCCAGGCGGATGGCGCCGTCGGCGTCGTCCTGGCTGCCCGGGTAGCGGCTGGGGATCAGGCCCACGGTGGTGCCGCCGTTGACCAGGGTGATCTCCACCGGCAGCCACACCAGGTCGCGCAGGTCGGTGGGGGCTTCGATGGCCAGGTGCTGGATGTTGTGCATCGGCAGCCACACGTAGCGGCCGTTGACGATCAGTTCCAGCACCGGGCCCAGGCGCGGGTCGGCGTCGGCCAGCCACTGGAAGGGCTGCTCGTTGATCTGCCCGGCCATCGCCGGTGCAGCGTCGAAGGCGGCGTCACGCAGGGCCTGGGCGGCTTCGGGCTGGCCGTCGGCGTCGTGCTTGAGGGCCTGGATCAGCGGGGCCACCCAGTCAGCGGGTTCGCCCAGCACCACCGGGGTGAGGCGGCCGGCGAACACTTCGGCACGCAGGGCCTCGCATTCCAGGGCGGTGCGGTAGGTCTGCACCATGGCCAGGGCGCCGGCATCCAGCTCGCCGGCCACCTTCAACTGGTTGTTGGCGCGGCTCCACTGACCGAGCACGGCCAGCAGCTGGAACAGGAAGACGCGCAGCTCGGCGTTGGCCGGCTGGGTGCGGACCTGGTCCTGGAGGGCCTTGAGGGCGTCGTCGACGCGGCCGGCGCGCAAGAGTTCTTCAGCGTTCATGGTCGTCCTGTCTGCAGCGTGGCTGCATTGAATAGGGCTCTTGGGGAATCCGGGTCACCAGTCGAAAGGTCCGGTGAACAGTTTCTGGTCCCATGGCCCGCGCGGGCAGCTGGCGTTGGTCATGGGGGCCGAGGCCTGCAGGGTGCCCTGGCGCAGGCGCACGGCCTGCAGGCGGGTCACGCAGCCCTGGCCGGGGGGCGCCTCCGGCTGGCTGTGCTGCACCAGCAGGATGGGCACCGCGCCCTGGTGTTCGATACGCGGCGCGCCGTCGGCGTTGCGGTGGAATTCGCAGGGCGAGGGCAGGGCCAGTTCAAGGCGGCCGGCGGGGTGCACCAGGGTGCAGCGGCCGGCCTGGTCTTCCAGGTGCAGGACCTGGTCGCCCAGCATGGCCTGCTCGGGCGCGGCCGGTCCGGGCGGGGTGGCGGCGCAGGCGTTCAGGCTGGGGAGCAGGGCACAGGCGAGGAGCAGGGTGGGGCGGGTCATGCCAGCTCCCAGAACCAGACCTGGGCGGCGCGATTGGCCGGGTCGTCGTAGGTCTTGGTCAGGCCACGGTTCCACAGGTCGATGTGGTCGCCGGTGGCGCGGGTCTCGCCGCTGCGGGTGAAGCAGTCCTTGAAGAAGATGATGCCGGTGCGCTCGTTGAGCGTGCGCTTGGCGGCGGCACCGTCGGTGAAGATCTGCGGACGTCCCAGGTGGTTTCGCCACAGCCAGTTGGCCAGCGACTCGGCTCCACGGGCGTGGCCGTGTGCGCACTTGGGTTCCGGGTAGGTGTTGCGGTCGATGGTGATGGACCGTTCGGCGTTGAGCGTGAGGCTCATGCGGATCGCGCACTGGTTGTCCCAGCCGCCGTCGCACGGGTACTGCTCGGTCGGGTAGTTGTTCCAGAGGTTGATGAACGCAGGCTTTGCCATGGGGGTCGCCTCGCCGGGAGGAGGGTGGAGCAGCAACGGTCCCGGCAGGGCCGGGACCGTTGGCGAAGACATCAGATCTTCACGTTCTCGCGGATGTTCCAGCCGTACTTGACCGGGCCGCCGTCCTTCGCGCCATCCGCTTTCTGCGGCTGGTAGTCCACCTGGACCTGGGCGAAGTTGAGGCTGATGTTCTCGGTCAGACGGTCTTCACCGCCGCTGCCGCCGGTGCTCACGGAGGAAATCAGGACTTCCTTCATGGTGATGATCACGTACTCCACCGGGTTCTCGCCGCCGGCCTTGCGGATGGTCAGCTTGGCTTCCGGGAAGTGCTTGCCGTTGGAGCAGGCCATCATCAGGTTGGGGCTGGACTTGTCGATGTACTTGGTCAGGGACAGGTCCTGGACGCTCACCTTGCCGGCGCCGCCACCACCACCCTGGTGCATGTTGCCGGACTGGGACATGCCCCAGCTCCAGGCCAGTACGTCGATTTCCTTGGCGTGCACCTTGTCGGCGGACTCACCCTCGATGTCCCCGATCTTGATGAACATATCAACAGCCATCTATTCCTCCTTCGTGGCTTTCGCCACCTTGTCAGGCGCGCCCGCCACCTGGCAGGCGCTTAAAGTGACTCGCTTCAGGCCCCCTTGGCCGAAGGCAGCTTGGATACCAGGCGCAGCGACACGGTCAGCCCTTCGAGCTGGTAGTGCGGGCGCAGGTAGAACTTGGAGCTGTAGTAGCCCGGGTTGCCTTCCACTTCCTCGACCACCACCTCGGCGGCGGCCAGCGGGTGCTGGGCCTTGGTGGTTTCGGTGGAGTGCGCCGGGTCACCGTCGACGTAGTTCAGGATCCAGTCCTGCAGCCAGCGCTGCATGTCGTCCTTCTCCTTGAACGAGCCGATCTTGTCGCGAACGATGCACTTCAGGTAATGCGCGAAGCGGCAGGTGGCGAACAGGTACGGCAGGCGCGCGGCCAGGTTGGCGTTGGCGGTGGCGTCCGGGTCGTCGTATTCGGCCGGCTTCTGCAGCGACTGGGCGCCGATGAAGGCCGCCAGGTCGGTGTTCTTCTTGTGCAGCAGCGGCATGAAGCCGTTCTTCGCCAGCTCCGCCTCGCGGCGGTCGGAGATGGCGATCTCGGTCGGGCACTTCATGTCCACGCCACCGTCGTCGGTGGGGAAGGTGTGCGCCGGCAGGTTCGGCACTTCGCCACCGGACTCCACGCCACGGATGCGCGAGCACCAGCCGTAGAGCTTGAACGAGCGGTTGATGTTCACCGCCATGGCGTAGGCCGAGTTGGCCCAGGTGTACTTGCTGCTGTCGGCGCCGGCGGTGTCTTCCTCGAAGGCGAACGCCTCCACCGGGTCGGTCTTGGCACCGTAGGGCAGGCGGGCCAGGAAGCGCGGCATGGTCAGGCCGATGTAGCGCGCATCCTCGGACTCGCGCAGCGAGCGCCAGCCGGCGTATTCCGGGGTGGTGAAGATCTTGGTCAGGTCACGCGGGTTGGACAGCTCCTGCCAGGAACCCATGCCCATCACGGTGGGGGAGGCAGCGGAGATGAACGGCGCGTGCATGGCGGCGGAGACCTTGGCGATCTCGCCCAGCAGCTCCACGTCCGGCGGGGACTGGTCGAAGTAGTAGTCGCCCACCAGGCAGCCGTAGGGCTTGCCGCCGAACTGGCCGTATTCCTCTTCGTAGAGCTTCTTGAAGATCGGGCTCTGGTCCCAGGCGGTGCCTTTGAACTTCTTCAGGGTCTTGTGCAGCTCGCCCTTGGAGATGTTCAGCACGCGGATCATCAACTGCTCGTCGGTCTCGGTGTTGTTGACGAGGTAGTGCAGGCCGCGCCAGGCGCTTTCCAGTTGCTGGAAGTCGGCGTGGTGCATGATCAGGTTGACCTGATCGGTGAGCTTGGCGTCGATCGCGGCAATGATCGACTCGATCGACTTGATCGCGTCATTGGAGATCAGGTTGGTCTGCTGCAGCGCATGCTCGGCCAGGGTGCGCACGGCGGTTTCCACCGCTTCGCGCGCCCGGTCGGTCTTGGGCTTGAATTCCTGCAGCAGCAGCGAGGCGAACTCGCTGGTCTGCTCGGTGGTCTGGCCGGCCTGGGGCGCGGCGTCGGTCATCAACTCGGCCATCTGGTTGTCCTCTTAGGCTTGCGGCTCGTTGTCCTGCGGCTTCGGTGCGCTGGCCAGGGCCTGCAGCAGGGCCGGGTCCTTGATCGCTTTCATGATCAGTTCTTCAGCGCCGGTCTTGCCGTCCATGTAGGTCAGGAGGTTGGCGAGCTGGGTGCGGGCTTCGAGCAGTTGGTTCAGGGAGTCGACCTTGCGCGCCACGGCGGCCGGGCTGAAGTCGTCCATGTTCTCGAAGGTGATGTCCACGGAGAGATTGCCTTCGCCGGTCAGGGCGTTGGGCACGTTGAACGCGACGCGCGGCTTCATGGCCTTGAGGCGCGAGTCGAAGTTGTCGACGTCGATCTCCAGGAACTTGCGGTCGGCGACGGCGGCCAGCGGCTCGGCCGGCTTGCCGGCGAGGTCGGCCATCACGCCCATGACGAAGGGCAACTGCACCTTCTTCTCGGCGCCGTAGAGCTCCACGTCGTACTCGATCTGGACGCGGGGTGCGCGGTTGCGCGCGATGAATTTCTGACTGCTGGTGCTACCCATGGTTGCTCCTCCTTCGCTGCCTGTTCGGCTGTTGGGGCGTCATCGGCCGCTAGCCGGTAACGGATGCACGGTCTGCCGGGTCGGGATTACTCGGACTCGGGGCCGCGCAAATTCTCGAATTGCGACATCCCATCGGGGATGAGGTTGCGCACGATCTCGGCGAAATCCGCCGTGACCAGCTTCCGGGCGCGCTTGAGCAGCATCGGAACCGGGCTGGAGGGCTCCTGGCGCTCGTAGTAGGCGAGGATGCGGTCCAGCGTGCGCAACACGTCGTCGCGGTTGTTGATCTCGTGGGGGGCGGCGCGCGGTGCGCTGGCCACGGCGACCGGGCTCTCGCCGGCACTGCCGTCGCTGTCACCCGGCGCGGCGTCTTCGGCCGGCGCGCTGTCGTCCAGGGGCGCGTGCTCCTTGACGATCTGCAGGGCCTGGCGGATCAGTTGCTTGAGCGGGGTGAGGTCGGCGCTCTGGGCCGAGCCGACCTGGTCGGACAGCGTCGACTCGATGGCCGCCAGTGCGGACTGGGCATCGGTGAGGGCCTGGCGGGTGCTTTCCAGCAGCGCCGGGTCGGTGTCGCGGAAGGCGCCCTGGAGCTGCTCGGCGGTCAGCGTCTCGCTGGGAAACCGCTGCAGGTCGAGGGCATTCAGGGCAGCACGCAAGCTGACCGCTCCGAAGGCACGGGAGCTGGTCAGTTTCGCCTCGCGCACCAGGCGGATCACCGGCTCGCAGGCGAGGCCGGTGAGGGCGTTGATGCGGAAGGTCGGGTCGTTGTCGTCGTCGGCGTCGAGCTGCGGATACAGGCCATCCCAGTACTGGGTCAGCAGCTCGCGCACCAGCGTCAGGCTCTGAGCGAGGCCGGCGAGGCCTTCCAGGGCGATGGTGCTCTGCAGGAAGTAGTTGGCGATGCGCAGGTCCTTGCTGCGGCCCAGCAACTGGCTGGACAGCTCGCGCACGTCGCGCCACGCGGGCGGTTCGGCAGGCAGCACGGAATCGCCCATCTGACGTTCGGGCTGGCCTTGGGCGATTCGTTCGAGTTCGAGATACGAGGCGTCGTATTCGAGGTCATCACCGCACGGGGACTCGGCGGAAACGGGGGAAAGCAGATGCGACACGTCCACCACGGCGGGTGTTCTCCTTGTCAGGGCAGGGGCGAGCATGGTTCTGGAGCAGACGTACGACTTGATCACAGTCCCTTGGATCAACGTCCTGGTGACGCCATTTTTCTGGCTTCAACCGCTGCAACTCCCGTCCATTTTTCGGGCCGCATTTTGTCCTTGTCAAGACAAACGCGGACCACAACCGACAGATGTGCGCTAGTCGACGCTAGCCTCTTCGGATTGTAAAAGTTTACTTTTTTCGTTCTAAGATAAGTCGGCTAAAGCCATCAGATTTTTCTTCGCTGAGAGTCTTCGCACGGCTTGGCGAAACAGGGGCACGTGCAGGGTCGGGACCGGCGCGCTGTTGCACGGCATCGAAGGGTTCGGTGTTCGCGTCCCTCTTCAGTGAGATGTGCAAGGAGTCGCAATGCCACTGCGTTTGACCATCACCAGTTATCACAAGCTCACCCCCGGGCAGCGCCCCGACGCCGAGCTGGACCGTGGTGAACTGAGGATAGGTCGTGGTACGGAAAACGACTGGGTGCTCCCCGACCCCGAGCGCCTGGTGTCCAGCCAGCACTGCACCATCCAGAGCCGCGACGGCGTCTACTACCTCACCGACACCAGCACCAACGGCGTGATGCTCGCGCAGTCGGGCATCCGTCTGCGTCGGGGCAACAGCGAGCGCCTCAACGATGGTGAAGTGCTCAAGCTCGGCGAGTACGAAATCCTCGTGCAGATCACCGCGCCGGCCACTTCGCAGCCGTTCTCCAGTAGTTCGGCGGCTGCCCCTTCGGTGGGCGGTGCGGACCCGTTCAGCAGCTTCGATGCGCTGATGAACCGGCAGGTTGCCTCCAGCGCCATCCCCGAGCCCTACACCGCACCTTCGGCCACCCAGATGCCCATGGGCGGTTCGCCGCTCGACACCAAGCCGGACCTGTTCGACTTCCTCAACCCGGCCCCCCCGCCGGCAGCCGCTATTCCCGACCACGTGCCCGCCGAGCGCCATGACTTCCGCCCGCCGACACCGGTGGTACCGCCCGCGCCGCCGCTGCCCAGCGTGACGCCGCCGCCGGCTGCTGCCGCCGAGGCCCATGCGATCCCGGCTGATTGGGACCCCTTTGCCGACCTCGGCCTCTCCACCCCGTCGGCGGCTCCGTCGATCCCGGTGCCGATGCCCGCGGCCGCCACGCCCCAGGTGCCCGAGCCGGCGCCAGCGCAATTGCCCGAGGACTTCTTCGCCGGGATCGGCGCGCCCGCCAGCGATGCCCAGGCCACCTCCGTGCCGCCGCCCCAGGCCGCCGCCCAGCCGGACCCGATGGCCATGCTGTTCGGCAGCACCCCGTTCGAGCCGGGCCCGCAGACCGAGGCGCCGATGGCCGAGCCGGTGGAGGTGTCCGGCGCTCCCGCGTTGACGCCTGCCGCCCAGGCCACCCACGCCGCCATCGCCACCCCGCCGGCGGAGCCCGTTGCCGTGGCCATGCCGGTGCCGACGCCGCCTGCTGCCACGCCGCCCCCGGTTGCTGCCCAGGCGCCTCAGGGCGAGTTGCTGGAAGCCTTCCTGCGCGGTGCCGGGCTGTCCCAGTTGCGCATCGACCATGCCGAGGCGGCCGCGCAGATGGAGGCCATCGGGCGCAGCTACCGGCTGATGGTGGACGGGCTGGTGGACGTGCTGCGTGCGCGTTCCAGCCTCAAGGGCGAGTTCCGCATGTCGCAGACCATGATCCGCCCGGTGGAGAACAACCCGCTCAAGTTCGCTCCCAATGCCGACGAGGCGCTGCTGCTCCTGCTGCGCCACGGCAACGCCGCCTTCATGCCGCCGGACCAGGCGGTGAAGGAGAGCTTCGATGACGTCAAGGCACACCAACTGGCCGTCATGGCCGGTGTGCAGGCTGCCATCAAGCACCTGCTCAAGCGCTTCGAACCTGCCGCCCTCGAAGCCCGCCTGAGCAAGCCATCGGGCCTGTCGGCCCTGCTGCCGGGTTCTCGGCAGTCGCAGTACTGGGAACTGTTCACCGACCTCTACGCGAGCATCTCGCGGGAGGCCGAGGATGATTTCCAGGACCTGTTCGGACGCGAGTTCAGTCGCGCCTACGAGGAGCACAGCGCCAGGTTGCGCGGTGGTTAGCGCCGCCCGCCTGCCGGGGCATGGCCAGGCCCGTCCCGCCGTCGCTTCCGTGGATCAACAGCCGTCAACGAGGACGTACCGAATGCCAAGGATTCTTCTGCTCGCCGTAGCCGCGCTGCTCAGCGCCTGCGCCTCCGAGCCGGAAAAGGATGCACCGCCGCCGCCGCCCACCGTGGTGCAGTTGCAGATCGAAGCCAGTGCCGACCTCAACGCGCTGCCCGGCGGCGCCGGCACGCCGGTGCGGGTGCGCCTGTACGAGCTGCGCAACGCCACCACCTTCAGCCGTGCCGATTACTTCTCCCTGGTGGACAAGGCCCAGGCGACCCTCGCCGCCGACCTGGTCGCCCAGGACGAACTGCTGGTCAAGCCGTCCGATCGCCAGATGCAGGAGCGCACCCTCGACGAGGGCACCCGGCAGTTCGGCATCGTCGTTGGCTACCGCGAACTGGATGCCGCCGTCTGGCGCGATGTCATCACCGTGCCGCTGAACCAGACCAGCGCCTACAGCCTCAAGTTCGGCGCACGCGGCGTGACCGTCGCGCCGGCGCCCATCACCGAACACTGAAAAGCGGAGACAGCCCATGTCATGGAACAACCGTGTGGTCTGGTCGGAAGGGATGTTCCTGCGTCCGCAGCACTTCCAGCAGCATGACCGTTACCTCGAAGCCCTGGTGGAAGGGCGCTGCCGTTCGCTGCGCCCCGGCAGTTGGGGATTCTCCGAGTTGAAGATCGACGAGTCACTGCTCACCCAGGGCAAGCTGGCCATCATTTCCGCCCGCGGCCTGCTGCCCGACGGCACCCCCTTCGACATCCCCGGCGACGACCTGGCGCCGGAGCCGTTCGACGTGGACGAGAGCCTGCGTGACGGCATCATCTACCTGGCCCTGCCGCTCAAGCGGGCCGGCGCCCGCGACACGGTGGAGGAGGGCGAGGAGCTGGGCGGTGCCCGTTACCGCAGCCAGGTGCGCGAAGTGCGCGACGACAACGCCGCCTTCGAGAGCCGCGCCCCCGTGTCCATCGGCGGCCGTGCCCTGCGCCTGGTCACCGAGCGCGACGGCCTGGGTGAATACGCCACCGTGGGTGTGGTGCGGGTGCTGGAGAAGCGTGCCGACCGCGCCGTGGTGCTGGACGAGTCCTACATCCCGCCGCTGCTGGACGTGGCCGTTTCCAAACCGCTGGCGGCCTTCCGCAGTGAGCTGCTGGGCCTGCTGCACCAGCGTGGCGAAGCCCTGGCCGGCCGCGTGGTCGCCTCCGGCGCGGGCGGTGCCTCGGAAATCGCCGACTTCCTGCTGCTGCAACTGGTCAACCGTGCCGAGCCCCTGGTGGCGCACCTGGCGCGCATCGCCCCGCTGCACCCCGAGGACTTCTACCGCGAGGCCGTGGCCCTGGCCGGCGAGTTCTCCACCTTCACCGCCAGCGGCCGGCGCCCGGCCGAATACCCGGCCTACCAGCACGACGACCTGGCCAGCAGCTTCGCCCCGGTGATGCTGGCCCTGCGCCAGGCCCTGTCGATGGTCATCGACAGCCGCGCGGTGCCGATCCCCATCGTCGAGAAGGCCTACGGCGTGCACGTGGCGATGCTGGCCGACCGCACCCTGCTGGAGAACTCCGCGTTCATTCTCGTGGTGCGTGCCGATGTGCCCGGCGAATCCATCCGTGGCCACTTCCCGCAGCAGGCCAAGGTGGGGTCGGTCGAGCACATCCGCGACCTGGTCAACCTGCAACTGCCGGGCATCGGCCTGCTGCCGCTGCCGGTGGCGCCGCGCCAGTTGCCGTACCACGCCGGCAGCACCTATTTCGAACTGGACCGTGGCAGCGACCACTGGAAGCAGTTGGTGCATTCCGGCGGCTTCGCCTTCCACATCGCCGGCAAGTTCCCCGGCCTCAACCTGGCCTTCTGGGCCATCCGGAGTTAATTCGCGATGCACCCGATCGACGATCCCTTCGGCGGCCCGCCCATGGGTGGCGGCAGTGGCGGCAACAACAACGACCGCACCATGATCATGCCGCGCCCGGGCGGGCGTGGCCCCGAGCCGACCGCGCCGCGCCATGACGCACCGCCGCCCGGCCCGGCCCCGGCCAGCGGGCCGATGCTCACCGCGCGCGGCCTGGGCCTGAACCCCCTGGAGAACGCCGCCGGCCCGATGCTGGCGTTGCTCACCCGGCTGCGCAACACCATCGCCCACCCCATGCCCGCCAGCCTGCGCGCGCAACTGCTGGGCTACCTGCGCCAGTTCGAAGAGAAGGCCCGCGCCGCCGGCGTCCCCCAGGACGAGGTGATGCTCAGCCGCTACGTGCTCTGCACTGCCCTCGACGAGGCGGTCATGAGCACCCCCTGGGGCAGTGCCAGCGAGTGGGGCAAGCAGAGCCTGCTGATCACCCTGCACAACGAGGCCTGGGGTGGCGAGAAGGTGTTCCAGTTGCTCGACCACTGCCTGCAGAACCCGCGCCAGCGCCTGCACATCCTCGAACTGCTGTACCTGTGCATCAGCCTCGGCTTCGAAGGCCGCTACCGGGTCATGAACGACGGCCGCAGCCAATTGGACGCGCTGCGCGAGCGGGTGGCCGCCACCATCCGCGCCACCCATGGCGAGATCGAGCGCGAGCTGTCGCCGCACTGGCGCGGCCTGGTGGTCGCCCGCGACCGCCTGCGCCAGTTCCTGCCGCCCTGGGTGGTGATCGCCATCGGTGCGGCGCTGCTGCTGGCCCTGCTGTTCGGCATGCGCCTGAAGCTGGCCGCTGAGGCCGAGCCGGTGTTCAAGAACCTGCATGCCCTGGGCGATATCCCGGTGCAGACCATCGACCGCCCGCCGCAGAAGCCGAAGATCGTCGAACGCCCGCGTCTGGCCGGCTTCCTCGCCGACGAGATCCGCGCCCAGAAGGTGGCCGTGGAAGACGCCGTGGACCGCTCCGTGGTGACCATCCGTGGCGACCAGTTGTTCGCCTCCGGCAGCGCCAGCATCGACGACGACTTCCAGCCGCTGCTGCTGCGCATCGCCGAGGCCGTGCGCAAGGTCAAGGGCCAGGTGCTGGTCACCGGCCACAGCGACAACCGGCCCATCGCCACGCTGCGCTACCCATCCAACTGGAAGCTGTCCCAGGACCGTGCCCAGCAGGTCATGGACGTGCTCGCCGCCAAGACCGGCCAGCCCGAGCGCTTCCGCGCCGAAGGCCGCAGCGACACCGAGCCGGTCGCATCCAACGACACCGCCGACGGCCGTTCGCGCAACCGCCGGGTGGAGATCACTGTTTTCGCGGAGGGCGTCGAGTGAAGGCGTTTTTCAGTTTCCTGGCCCGCTGGGTCATCCCGGTGCTGGGCCTGATCGCCCTCAGCCTGGTGATCTGGTTCGTCGGCCCGCTCATCGCCATCGGCGGTTTCGAGCCCCTGGCTTCGGCCACCGTGCGCTGGGTGATCATCATCCTGCTGTTCGCCGTGTGGATCGGCTGGCGCGTGCTGCGCCTGATCCAGGCCCGGCGCAACGCGGCCAAGGTCATGCAGGGCCTGGTGGCCGTCGCTCCCGACGCTGCCACCGTGGCCACCAGCGAAGAGCTGGCCACCCTCAAGCAGCGCATGGACGAGGCCCTGGCCCTGCTCAAGCGCGCCAAGCTCGGCGGCCATGAGCGGCGCAACCTCTATGAGCTGCCCTGGTACGTGATCATCGGCCCGCCGGGTTCGGGCAAGACCACTGCGCTGGTCAACTCCGGCCTCAACTTCCCCCTCGCCGAGCACATGGGCTCGGGCGCCATCCGTGGCGTCGGCGGCACCCGCAACTGCGACTGGTGGTTCACCGACGAGGCCGTGCTGCTGGATACCGCCGGTCGCTACACCACCCAGGACAGCCACGCCGAAGTGGACAAGGCCGCCTGGCTGGGCTTCCTCGACCTGCTCAAGACCCAGCGCAAGCGGCGCCCCATCGACGGTGCCTTCGTCGCCATCAGCCTGTCCGACCTGCTGCTGGGCAGCGAGACCGAGCGTGCCGCCCACGCCCGAGCCATCCGCGCCCGGGTGCAGGAGCTGTACACCCAGCTCGGCGTGCGCTTCCCCATCTACGTGATGCTCACCAAGCTCGACCTGGTGCCGGGCTTCATGGAGTTCTTCGACGCCCTGAGCAAGGAAGAGCGCGCCCAGGTCTGGGGCATGACCTTCGCCCTGGACGACGGCAAGAGCGCCGAGGGCCCGCTGGCGGTGTTCGGCAGCGAGTTCGCCCTGCTCGAACAGCGCCTCAACGAGCGCCTGGTGGAACGCCTGCAGCAGGAGCGTGACCCCGCCCGTCGCGACCTGATCTACGGCTTCCCGCAGCAGTTCGCGGCCCTGCGCGATGCGCTGTCGGGCTTCCTCGACGGCGTGTTCAAGCCCAACCCCTATGAAGAGCGCCCGCTGTTGCGCGGCGTGTACTTCACCAGCGGCACCCAGGAAGGCAGCCCCATCGACCGCCTGATCGGTGCCATGGCCCAGAGCATGAACCTGGACCGCCAGCACCTGGCGCGCCAGACCGGCACCGGGCGCAGCTATTTCATCGAGCGGCTGTTCCGCGAGGTGGCCTTCGGCGAGCGCGGCCTGGTGGGGGCCAACCCGAAGGTGGAGCGCCAGCGCACCTGGATCGCCCGGGGCGTGCTCGCCGCCACCGTGGTGCTGGTGCTGGCGGTATTGGGTGTGTGGATCGCCAGCTTCCGCGCCAACCAGGCCTACATCGCCGAAGTGGATGCGCGGGTGAAGCCGCTGCACGGCCAGTTGCAGGCCCTCAGCCCGGCCCAGCGCGAGGTGCTGGCGGTGCTGCCGCTGCTCAATGCCATCCGCAATGCGCCGGGAGACGCACCCTCCTGGGCCGAAGGCTTCGGCCTCTACCAGGGCGACATGCTCGGTGCCGAGGGCGCCAGCGTGTACCGCAAGCTGCTGATCGCGGTCATGGCCCCCCGGGTCATGGCGCGCATCGAGGAGCAACTGCGCAGCGGCGGCAGCTCCGACTTCCTCTACGAGGGCCTCAAGGCCTACCTGATGCTGGCCGACCCGGAGCACTACGACGGTGACTTCATCAAGGCCTGGATCGCCCTGGACTGGGACCGCAGCCTGCCCCGCGACCTGGCGCCGGAACAGCGCCAGGCCCTCAACGACCACCTGGCCGCGCTGTACGACCGCGCACCGCCGGCGGTACGCCTGGACGACGACCTGGTGCAGGACACCCGCCGCCAGTTGCAGCAGCTCTCCGTCGCCCAGCGCGTGTACGACCGCGTCAAGCGCCAGAAGCTGCCGCAGAACGTGCCGGACTTCCGCCTCAGCGAAGCCGCCGGCCGCGACGCCGCGCTGGTCTTCGCGCGCAAGAGCGGCAAGCCGCTGAACGACCCGCTGTCCGGCTTCTTCACCCAGCGCGGCTACCGTGAGGTGTTCATGGTCTCCAGCCTGAGCCAGGCCGGGACCCTGGCCGAGGAGCAGTGGGTGCTCGGGCGCACCGTGGAAGATGCCCAGGACGCCGCCAGCCTGGCCCTGGAAGTGCGCCAGTTGTACTTCCAGGACTACCTGCGGCAGTGGGATGCGCTGCTGGCCGACATCGACTTCGTGCCCATCACCAGCACCGGCCAGGCCGCCGATGTGCTGCGGGTGCTGTCCGGCCCGCAGTCGCCGCTGAAGAAGCTGCTGGAAGCCGTGGCCCGCGAGACCGACCTGCAGAAGGAAGAGCGCCTGGCCGCCGCCAAGCTGGCGAAGGAAGGCAACGGCGCCGTCGACAAGCTCAAGGCCCTGGTGGGGCAGGGCGGTGACGACACCCAGCAACCGGCCCAGCCGGGTGCGGACGACCCCATCAGCCGCCACTTCGCCGAGCTGAACAGCCTGGTGGACAAGGGCGAGGGTGACACCGCCGCGCCCATCGAGGCCCTGCTGGCCGACCTCAACGCCCTCTACGTGCAGCTCAGCGCCATGAGCGGCGCCAGCGGCGACCAGTTGCTGGGCGAGGCGAAGAACCAGGCCCAGGCCGCTGCCCAGCGCGTCAGCCTCGGCGCCGAGCGCCAGCCGCCGCTGGTGCAGGGGCTGGTCAAGTCGGTGGTCAACGCCTCCACCAACACCATGATGGGCGGCATCCGCAACCAACTGAACGCCGCCTGGACGGCCGAGGTGGTCAACGTCTACCGCCAGTCCCTGGCCGGTCGCTACCCGCTGGACCGCAACAGCACCCGCGACGCCACCCTGGACGACTTCGGCGCCTTCTTCGGCGTCGGCGGGGTGATGGACAGCTACTTCCGCAAGTACCTGCAGCCCTACGTCGACACCTCCGCCACCACCTGGCGCTGGCAGCCGGGCGCAGCAGAGAAGCTGGGCATCAGCGCCGGCGTGCTGGGCACCTTCCAGCGTGCGGCGCAGATCCGTGATGCCTTCTTCCGCTCCGGCAACACCACGCCGATGGTGCGTTTCGAGCTGAAGGCGGTGGCCATGGACGCTGCCATCGACCAGTTCCTGCTGGACCTGGACGGCCAGCAGTTCACCTACGACCACGGCCCGAGCCGGCCGGTGGCCATGCAGTGGCCGAGCCCCAACAGCCTGGGCGTGGTGCGCCTGAGCGTGACCCCGCCCACCAGCGCCGGCCGCTCCGGCCTGACCCTGGAAGGCCCCTGGGCCTGGTTCCGCCTGCTCGACCAGTCCGACCTGACCCAAGGCAACGCACCGGACCGCTTCACCCTGCGCATGCGCGTGGACAACCTGAGCATCTCCAGCGAGCTGCGCGCCAGCAGCGCCTTCAACCCGTTCCGCAGCCGCGTGGTGAGCGGTTTCGGCCTGCCGGAGCGGCTATGAGCACAGCGGGTTTCTACGGCAAGCTCGCCGGTCGCGGCGACTTCATCCATCGCGGCCTGACCCCGGCCTTCATCGAAGCCTGGGACCGCTGGCTGGCCGCCGGCATGGCGGAAAGCCAGGCCGAGCTGGGCGGCGCCTGGCTCGACGCCTACCTGATCAGCCCGCTGTGGCGCTTCAGCATCGCCCCGGGCCTGCTGGTGCCCGAGGCGGTGGCCGGCGTGATGATGCCCAGCATCGACCGCGTGGGCCGTTACTTCCCCCTCACCATCGCCGTGGCGCTGGAGCCGTCGTGCAACAGCGGGGCGCTGGTGGGGGGCGCCGACGCCTGGTTCGAACAGGCCGAGGCCCTGCTGCTGTCGACCCTGGAGCCGGAGGCGGACATCGAAGCCTTCGAGCGCGGGGTCCAGGCCCTGGGGGCGCCGGACACGGGCCCACGGGTGACACCCCGGGTCAGCGACCTGGGCGCACTGGCCTACCCGGTGGAGGGCGAGGCGGCGCGGCGCGCGGTGCTCGGCCAACTGGCGGGCGAGGGCTGCAGCTTCTTCTGGGGGCGGGGATCACAACGGGTGGAGGCGCAACTGGTGAGGTTCCAGGGGTTGCCGCCGACCCGCTACTTCAGCCGCTTCCTGGTGGGCGAGGGCGCCGTCGGCCAGCTCCCGGCCATCGGGCAGATCGATTTCGGGAGCCTGTGATGCCGCTGCCTCCTGTCACGCAGTACCAGTCGGCCAGCCACAGCCATGTGGGCATGGTCCGCCAGGTCAACGAAGACGCCTGCCTGGACGCCTGCGAACGCGGGCTCTGGGTGGTGGCCGATGGCATGGGCGGACACGCCGCCGGTGACTACGTCAGCAACCTGATCGTCGATACGCTCCGCGGCGTGCCCTGCACCGATGCCCTGGACCTCTACGTGGAGGCCCTGCGCGCGGCGCTGGTACACGTCAATACCCTGGTGCGGGCCGAGGCGGCCCAGCGCGGGGTGAACATGATGGGCAGCACCGTGGTGGTGCTGGCCGCACGCGGGAGCGAAGGCACCTGCCTGTGGGCCGGCGACAGTCGTCTGTACCGCTTGCGGGAAGGGCGCCTGGAAGGCATCAGCCGCGACCACAGCTACGTCCAGGACCTGGTGGACAGCCACCTGCTCAACGAAACGGAGGCCAGGGCGCACCCCATGGCCAATATCGTGACCCGGGCCATCGGCGTGCAGGATGACCTGGAGCTGGAAGAGTCGCGGTTCGTCGTGCTGCCGGGAGACAGTTTCCTGCTCTGCAGCGACGGTCTGAACAAGACCGCCGACGACCACGAACTGTGCGAAGTGCTGGGCCACGAGGACCCCTACCAGGTGGTCCGCAGCCTGGTGCATCTGGGCTTGACCCGGGGCGCGCCGGACAACATCACGGCGGTAGTCGTCAAAGCATCCTGAGACAGAAAAAAAGACCAGCATGGACATTCAGATTCCGGGGTACGAGATCGAGCGCGAACTGGGCGATGGCGCGATGGCCGTCGTCTACCTGGCGACCCAGCGCTCGCTGGAACGCAAGGTGGCGCTGAAGGTGATGGCCGCTGCGCTGGCCAACGACGCCAGCTTCTGCGAGCGCTTCCTGCGCGAGGGCAAGACCCTGGCGCGGCTGTCGCACCCGCACACCGTGACCATCTACGACATCGGCAATGTCGGCAGCCTGTACTACATGGCCATGGAGTACCTGCCCAACGGCACCCTGAAGGAGCGTATCGCCGCCGGCCTGAGCCCCGAGCAGGGCCTGGTGTGGCTGCGCCAGATCGCCTCGGCGCTGGGCTACGCCCATGCCCAGGGCCTGGTGCACCGTGACGTCAAGCCGGCCAACATCCTGTTCCGCGCCGACGGCGGCGCGGTGCTCTCCGACTTCGGCATCGCCAAGGCGCTGGACGACCGCACCCAGTTCACCCAGGCCGGCTTCGCCGTCGGCACCCCCAGCTACATGAGCCCCGAGCAGGCCCGTGGTCAGGAGATCGACGGCCGCGCCGACCTCTACGCCCTGGGCGTGGTGCTCTACGAGATCCTCACCGGGCAACTGCCCTACGTGGGCACCGATTCGCTGTCCACCGCCCTGGCGCACATCACCCAGCCGCTGCCGGAACTGCCCATCGCCCAGGGCCGCTACCAGGAGATCCTCACCCGACTGCTGGCCAAGGACCCGAACGACCGCTATCCCGACGCCGCCGCGCTGATCGCCGCCCTCGACCGCCTGCCGGCTGGGCCCGTGGCGCCGGTGGCCGACGACAACGAGGCGACCCAGTTCCGCCCGCTGGACCTGCCCGGCACTTCCGCCAGCGCGGTAACCCCGCCGGCTGCCAGCGGCATGACCGGGCTGACCCCGGTCAGCGTCTCCATTCCCGACGCCGCCACCCAGGTGCCGCCTGCAGCACCGGTGGCGGACAGCGGCGCCGGCCGCAAGCGCGAGTCGGTGCTGGACACCGAGATGGTCGCCACGCAGAAGCCCGAAGGGCAGAGCCGCGCGCCGCTGATCGTCGCCGCGTCCCTGGCCGCCCTCGGCGTTGCCGCCCTGGGGGGCGGTGGCTACTGGTGGCTCAACCGCGGTGGCGAGAGTGCGCCGCCGGTGGTGCAGGTGCGGGATGGCAGCAACACGGCGCCGACCACCGACACCCCGTCCACGCCCGGCACCAGCACGGCCACGGTAGCCACCCAGGCCACCCCGGCGACCGATGTGCAGGGCGGTGACCGCCCGTTGCTGATGGCCGGCAAGAAGACCCTTTTCGAGCGCGTGCTGAGCAAGCCCGGCGCGCGCTTCGCCAGCCAGGCCGGTGGCCAGGGCGACGGCGAGGCGGTGCCGGCTTTCTCGGTGTTCTACGTGTATGCCCGCCAGGTGGTGAACGGCACCCCCTGGGTGGAAGTGGGGGCCTCCAGCGATGGCCACCGCGACGGCTGGCTGCCGCTGGACAAGGTCAGCGACTGGAAGCAGAGCCTGGTGCTGAAGTTCACCGAGCGTTCGGGCCGTTCGCCGGTGATGTTCCTGCGTGATGCCAACCAGGTGGAGCAGTTCCTCATGGACTCGGCCAAGGCCCGCAACGCGGTGCACCAGGCCCAGTTCGGCGATGCCACCGACCCCGAGCTGGTGGCCATCGAGCCGCCGGCCAGCGCCGTGCCCCAGGACCAGTTCTACCTGCTGCCGATCTTCGACGCGCGGGAGAGCTTCGACAGCAACGGCCAGCCGGTGCAGGTGCTCAACGTCGCCTCCATCGACCCGGGCGACACCCCGCGCAAGCAGGGGGACGGCAAGCCCGCTGCCGCGGCTTCGTCGGACGCCTTCCGCACCGGCATCGTGCTGGTGGTGGACACTTCCGTGTCCATGCAGCCCTACATCGACCGCGTGCGCGACGTGGTCCACCAGCTCCACGGCGAGATCGCCGCCCGCGGCGAGCTGGACAGCGTCAGCTTCGGCATGGTCGGGTTCCGCAGCAACACCGACAAGACGCCGGGCCTGCAGTACACCGCCAAGACCCTGGTCAGCCTGGAGGAGGGCCGCGACCCGGCGCGCTTCCTGGAGCTGGCTCAGCAGGTCAAGGCCACCAGCGTCTCCAGCCACGACTACAACGAGGACGCCTTCGCCGGCGTGATGCAGGCCGTCGACGGCATGGACTGGAGCGGCTACGGCGGCCGCCTGATCCTGCTGGTCAGCGATGCCGGCGCGCTGCGCAAGAGCGACCCGTTGGGGCAGACCCGCATGAACGAGGCCGAAGTGCGCCAGGCGGCGCTGCGCAAGCAGATCAAGATCTACGCGCTGCACCTGAAGACCGACACCGGCAAGAAGAACCACAGCTTCGCCGAGCAGCAGTACCGCGTGCTCACTGCCGACGCCAACCCGCAGATCGGCGATCTGTACATCCCTGTGGGCGGTGGCGACGTGAAGACGTTCGGCGAGAGCGTCAACGAGATCGCCAGCACCTTCGCCGATCTGGTGCACAAGGTGCGCAGCAATGCCGAACTGAAGGCGCCCACCGGCGGCGCCAGCATTGCTGCCAAGACCGAAGCCATCGGCTACGCCATGCACATGGACTTCCTCGGCCACCGCAACCAGGCCCGCGCCCCGCAACTGGTCACCGCCTGGACCTCGGACCGCGACCTGACCAACCCGCAGCTGCCGGCCTTTCAGGTCTGTGTGCTGCTCACCAAGCTGCAGCTCAACGACCTGCAGCAGGCGCTCAAGGTGATCGTCGACGCCGCGCGCCGCACCCAGAGTTCGCCCAAGGATTTCTTCCAGGAAATCGCCAGCGCCAGCGCCTACATGAGCCGCGACCCGGCCAGGCTGACCCAGGGCGGCAACCTGGCCGAGAGCGGCCTGCTGGGCGAGTACCTGGACGGCCTGCCGTACCGCAGCAAGGCGCTGAACATGAGCCAGGATTTGTGGCTGTCGCTGTCGGTGGCCGAGCAGGAAGACTTCATCGACGAGCTGGAATCGAAGATCCGTCTCTACGAGACCTTCCACAACGACACCGCCAACTGGGTGCGCTTCGGCGACGCCGCCCCCGGTGACGCCCTCTACCGCGTGCCGCTGTCGACGCTGCCCTGATGCTGCGCATCCGCGACCTGCGCAAGACGCGCGGGCAGGGCAGCCAGCGCTACAGCCTGGAGATCCCCCGGCTGGATCTGCGCAGCGGCCAGCGCCTGGCCCTGGTCGGCCCCAGTGGCAGCGGCAAGAGCACCGTGCTCGACCTGCTGGCCCTGGTGCTGTCGCCGGACCTAGGCGCGCTGATGGAATTCGACGACGCCGACACCCAGCACGACCTCGCCGCGCTCTGGCGTGACGGCCGGCAGGATGCCCTGGCGGCCTTGCGCGGCCGCGCCATCGGCTACGTGCTGCAGACCGGCGGGCTGCTCGGTTACCTCGACGTGGCCGGCAACATCGGCCTGCCCCGGCGTCTGCTGGGCCTGCCGGAGAACGGCAGCGTCGAGCGCCTGGCCAAGCAACTGGAGATCGCCGAGCAATTGCACAAGCGCCCGGCGGCACTCTCCGTCGGCCAGCGCCAGCGGGTCGGTATCGCCCGTGCCCTGGCGCACCAGCCGCGCCTGCTGCTGGCCGACGAACCCACCGCCTCGCTGGACCCGCTCAACGCCGAGCGGGTCATGCACCTGTTGGTGGAGCAGGCCGAGTACCGCGAGCTGTGCCTGGTGGTGGCGACACACGACCACGCCCTGGCCGAACGCGCCGGGCTGGTGCCGCTGCCCATCGGCCTGCAGCGCGGCGCCGATGGTGGTGTCACCGCGACCCTGGCGGAGGCCCGCTGATGCGCGGCGCGCTGCTGGCCGGCCTGGCCTGGGACGACTACCGCGACGAGGCACGCCTGTCGCTGTGCGCGGTGCTGGCGCTGGTGGCCGTGGTGGCGCCCTTGCTGGTGCTGTTCGGCCTCAAGCATGGCCTGGTCAGCACCCTCACCGAGCGCCTGGAGCGTGACCCGGCTGTGCGCGAGGTGATCCCCCTTGGCGGTGCACGGTTCAGCCTGGCGGGCATCGCCGAGCTGGCGGCCCGGCCCGACGTGGCCTTCGTGGTGCCCCGCACCCGGCAGATCGCCGCCACCGCCGACCTCTACGCCGACGACAGCGCGCAACCGCTCACCGTGGAGATGGTCCCCAGTGCCGCAGGCGACCCGCTGGTGAATGCGGCGCAATTGCCCGGCGCCGACGAGGTGGTGCTCAGCCAGCGCGCCGCCGAGCGCCTCGGGGTGCAGACCGGTGCGCTGCTCACCGCCGCCTTCGGCCGCGCCAGCAATGGCCAGCCGGAATTCCAGCGCACGCGCCTGCGGGTCAAGGCGGTGCTGCCCCTGGAGGCCTACCCGCGCCCGGCACTGTTCGCCCGGCTCGACCTGCTGGAAGCAGTAGAGGACTACCGCGACGGCCTGGCCGTGCCGCGCTTCGGCTGGCCGGGTGCCGAGGCCGGCGCCACGCGGGCGAGGGTCTACCCCGGCTTCCGCCTCTACGCCCGCGATCTGGATGCGGTGGAGCCGCTGCGGCTGTACTTCGCCGAGCGCGGCCTGGAAGTCGCCACCCAGGCCCAGGCCATCGCCCAGGTGCGCGCCCTGAGCCGCAACCTGACCCTGGTGTTCTGGGTCATCGCCGCGCTCGCCCTGGCCGGCGCCTTCGCCGCCATGGCGGCGAGTACCCTGGCGGCGGTGGAGCGCAAGCGCCGCGACCTCTCGGTGCTGCGCCTGCTGGGCTTCCCGACCGTCGGCCTGGTGCTGTTCGTGGTGCTCCAGGCGCTCTACACGGGGCTGATCGCCCTGGTGCTCGCCGGGCTGTTGTACCTGGTGGCCGAGAGTGGCTTGAACCAGTTGTTCCAGTCGGCCGAGGGCGAACAGGCCTGCCGTCTGGACTTCGCCCATTACCTGCTGGCGCTGCTGGCGACCCTCGGCTGCAGCGCCCTGGCCGCTGCCACCGGTGGGTGGCGCGCGGCCCGCATCGAAGCCTCGGAAGGACTACGTGATGTCTAAGTTGCTGACAGTCGCATGCTCACTGTCCCTGGTCGCCGCCGTGGCCCAGGCCGACCCGGACCCGCTCTACAACCCCAAGCCGATGGATGACGACGTGCTGCTGCCGCTGCCCTGCGAGGGGCAGATGGCCTTCCGCTACGTCTATGTGCTGGCCAAGGGCGCGCTGGACGACCGCGAGGTGAGCCTCGGCTACCCCTTCAGCGAAGGCGAGACGGGCTACCAGCAGTCGTTCATCTCCGGCTACCGGCGCGACTACATCAACGGCCAGTTCACTCTCAACGACCTGCCCAAGCCCTGGCAGGCGAAGGTCGGCCCCGGCCTGCCCAAGCCGGAGAAGGGCACGCTGCTCAAGCCCATGCTGTATTTCGTCGGCAAGTACGAGGTGACCCAGCGCCAGTACGACCTGGTGATGGCCCAGGCGCCGTCCCTGGCCGGCCAGGGCGAGCCGCCGGCGTGCGAACCGGCCCAGCCGGGCATGGCGGCGCGGTTGCCGAAGGTGAGCCTGTCGCACTTCGACGCCGAGCGCTTCGCCGCCGTCTACAGCGCCTGGCTGCTGAAGAACCACCGCGACCTGCTGCCGGTCAGCGGCCGGGGTACCAAGGCGGAGGAGGGCGGCGTCGCCTTCGTGCGCCTGCCCACCGAGGTGGAATGGGAATACGCCGCCCGTGGCGCCCATGCCGTCAGCCGTCAGGAGCTGGAGGCCCGGCTGTTCCCGCGCAAGCAGGAGGGTGCCGAGGGTGACGGCCCGCTGGCCGACTGGGCAGTGTTCAACCAGGTGGCCGGCGGCACCGGCCAGGCGGCGCGGCTGCTGCCGGTGGGCCTGAAGAAGCCCAACCCGATCGGCCTGTTCGACGTGATCGGCAACGCTGCGGAGATGGTCCAGGAATCCTTCCAACTGGTTCACGCGGGGCGTCGCCAAGGCACCTACGGCGGCTTCGTAGTCAAAGGCGGCAACTACCTGGAAGGTGAAATGACGCTGTTCACCGGCATGCGCCGCGAGTACCCGCTGTTCGCCGCCGACGGCACCGAGCAGCGCAACGAGACCACCGGCTTTCGCGTGGCCATCGGCGCACTCTCGGCCCCGCGCTCGCGCTACAAGGAACTGTTCGAGCAATGGAAGGCCGAAGGCCGTTCCTCGTCCCTCACCGACGAGATCAGCGAAGACCAGGACCCCACCCGACTGCTCGACAGCGTGATCGCCAGCAGCACCGACCCGGAGCTGCAGGGGCGCCTGGCACTGGTCAACGAGGAACTCAAGCGCAACATCTCGCTGATCGCGAAACAGCGTGAGGAGGCCGCGGGCAACCTGATACAGTCCGCCGCCCTGGTGGCCGAGACCATCAACAACTACAACATCCGCCTGACCAACCTGAAGAAGAGCCGCGACCAGGCCCAGGCGGCCAAGGACGAGAACGCCGCCAAGCTCTACGAGAGCGCGATGACCAACGGCCGCACGGCGCTCGACGGCGCCCTGGCGATCTATATTGACAACCTGGCCACCGGCACCCGCTATACCGACGCGGTGATCCAGGCGCAGTTCCAGCGAACCAGGGAGGAACTCAACCGAAACCCGGTATTGGGCAAGAGCCTCGTGAACCGGGCCACGCTTTTCGTCAAGCATGTCGGCCAATATCGGCAACAGCGCAAGGCGGACAAGGATGTGATTCTGAAGGAACTGCTCGGCCCCTGAGCGGCGGTCGGCAACGATCCGGTACCCAGGCAGGGCACAGGGATGAAGATCAGGCGGGCGACCGTGCGTCCGCATGAACCAGGACAACTCATAGAACGAGAGCAATGACCATGGCTATGGCTACTCCACGCAACATTCCGGCTTTCTCTTCGGTGCGCACTGCGCTGATCACCGCCGTCACCTGCACCAGCGTCCTGCTCACCGGCTGCGCCGGCATGGGCTCGCCCAGCTCCAAGGTGGCCGCCACCACCAAGGCGGAGTACTACCCGCAGTGCTACCAGCCGGTGAGCCAGTTGCGCGCCTCCGACCAGGCGGTGACCCAGTCCGTGGCCACCGGCGCCATTGCCGGCGGTGTGCTTGGCGCCCTGGCCGGCGGCCTGTCCAGTGATGAGCACGCCGGTCGCAATGCCCTGATCGGTGCCGCCGGTGGCGCCCTGGTGGGCGGTGCAGCCGGTTACTACACCGCGCGCCAGCAGCAGATCGCCGACGACAACGCGCGCATCGCTTCCTACGCCACCGACATCGACAGCAGCAGTGGCGAACTGGACCGCAGCATCCGCTACGCCAGCGCCGCCCAGAGCTGCTACCAGCGTGAGTTCAACAACTTGATGAACGCGCGCAAGTCGAAGAGCATCAGCGACAGCGAAGGTCGCCTGCGCATGGCCGAGATCGTCGCCGGCCTGCAGGAAACCAACGCCCTGATGGCTGCCGTGGATGGCCGTGCCGGCGAGAACATCAACACCTACACCCAGGCCTACGAGCGTGACCTGCAGACCGTGGGCGTCGAGCGCCAGACCGTGACCCAGGTGGTCGCCGCCGAGAACCCGGTCAGCATCGCCAGCCAGGGCGGCAAGGCCACCGGCACCAAGGCGTCCGGCAGCAAGGCCTCCACCAAGGCGTCCACCACCAAGGCCAGCACCAAGGCGACCACCGCTGCCGCGAAGAAGGTGCCGAAGGAAGCCGTGGCCACCGAGCGCACCCTGCAGAAGGCCGAAGCCAAGCGTGCCGAAAGCCAGAAGGTCGCCAGCCAGGGCGCAACCATGGTCAGCGACGTGTGCAACAGCCCCGACATGGGTGACTGGGCACCGGCCAGTTGCTCCAAGGTGTGAGTGTGTACGGCGGGCCTCTGGTGGCCCGCCCTTTGGCTACTGCCTGTGTGCAGCAGGTTTGCACACAGGCAGTGGGGCAGGCAGTTGGGGGTGATTGTCAGGGTGTTTGTTGCGAGTGCTGTTTGAGGATCTCGTACAGCTCTTCTTTCAATTTGAGTTTCTGTTTTTTCAGGTCTCTTACTTCGTTGCTGTAGTCACTGGCGTGGTGTTTTTCCAGGTTTTTTATCTCCTCATCCAACGCATTGTGCTGGTCGAACTTCTTCTGGAAGTGAGCATCGTTGTGTTTGAGTTTCGTGATCAGCGTTCTGTATTCGGGAAACATGGACGGCGAATCTCCTGGGGTTGTTCGAGGACACCTGTTACCACGCTATGCCTTCGTCACCGGGGATTTGCTGACCCTTGTCAACATGCCTATGTGCAATGAGGCTGTATTCGTCACTCTTTTACAGGTTTCTGGTCAGGGGCGGCTGTGCAGGCCCTGTGGGGTTGCGCACAGGGAACAGATCCTCCTGAATTCATCGCCTGATTGATTCTGTTTTGGTAAAGCCATGGCATTTCTCGACTTCCTCTTCAACCGCAAGCCCTCGCCGGATGCCTTCGCCGCGCTGTTCGAATCCGCTGCCCGCAAGGCCGGCTTCAAGGGCGAGTTGCACTACAACCCCCGCGACTTCCGCCTCAACTATGGCGAGAGCGCCTTCTTCAACCTGCACAACGCTTACCGCGAGTACTGCAACGCGCGTGGGCCGGGCCGGCGCAAGGCGCTGCAGGGTTACATCGCGGCCTTGTGCGACAACCAGCGCGCCCAGGCCATGCCGCTGGACGACGCCCGCCCGCTGCTGCTGCCGGTGGTGCGCAGCCTCGGCACCCTGGAAGATGTGCGCCTGCACCATCTGCGCACCGACGGTCACGACAATGACTTCCACCCGGCCTACCTGCCCCTGGGCCTGGACGCCGCCGTGCTGCTGGCCATCGACCACCCCGAGTCCACCGCGACTCTGGTGGAGGGACCGGACCGCAGTTGGGACATCCGCCTGGAGGAGGGCATCGCCATCGCCCTCACCAACCTGCGCGACAGCACCGCTGACCGCTTCATCCAGCCCGCGCCGGGGGTCTTCCAGGGCGCCTGGGGCGACGGCTACGACACCAGCCGCATCCTCCTGCCCGATGTGCTAGAACGGCTGCCGCTCAAGGGCCGCCCGGTGTTCATGATCCCCACCCGTGATGTGCTGCTGGTCGCCGGCGACCGTGACGGGCACGGCCTCGCCAGCATGGTGGAGCTGAGCCTGGAGGCGATGGAGAAGGGCCGCATCCTCTCGGCGGGCCTGTACTGCTACGAAAACGCCAAGGTGGTGCCCTACAGCGTGCACAACCCAGTGCTCCAGGCGCGCCTGGAGCGGTTGCGCAAGCTCTACACCAAGAGCGAGTACGACACCCACAAGCAGGCGCTGGACCTGATCAACGAAGACAACGCTGTGGACATCTTCGTCGCCAACTACCTGCTGTTCGCCAGCCAGCAGGACCCGGAGCAACTGTTCTCCCTCAGCACCTGGACCCGTGGCGTCGACACGCTGCTCCCGGTCACCGAGCGCCTGATGCTGGTCCGCCCGGAAGGTGACACCGGCAACGCCCAGACTCGCATGGTCGCCTGGGACCAGGCCCTTGAGCTGCTGGGCGAGTACCTGGAGCCTGCACCCGGCCACTACCCTCCGCGTTACCGCACCCTGGGTTTCCCCGAACCGAGCCGCGCCGAGCTGCTCGATGAGCTCGGCTGAGAGGCCGTTTCTGAGAAGCAGGTAGGCCACTCTGCATCGCCGGGCGTTGAGTCATGCGTGAACTACGCTCACAAAAACAACTCGTGAGGGGCTTGTCATGCGTATTTTTCTGCTTTGCGTCCTACTCTTTGCCACCCAGCTTTCTGCAGAACCTTTGCGCCTGATGACCCATGATCTGCCGCCCTACAGCTTCGTGAATGAACAGGGGAATGCAGATGGTCTGGCTGTTCGTCCGGTGCAGTGTGCCCTGGAGAAAATAGGCGTTGATTTCAGCATCCAGTTCGTTCCCTGGAAGCGTGCGCAGAGCATGGTGAAGGACGGTCTCGCCGATGGGTTTTTCGGTGCGTCGCGCTCGGCCGAGCGTGATGCCTATGCCACGCTCAGCGCGACCATTGCGCCCCAGGAGTGGCGTTGGTTCCTGCTCGCTGATAACGCTTCCGATCCTCGCAGTGAGGCGTTTCGGGCGCACAGCAAGGTTTCAAGCTTCATCGGCGCCAATATGCAGAAGTGGCTTCAGCAACATGGCTACGACGCCGAGGTCGTCCCGGCAACGAACCAGCAGTTGCTGCAGATGCTGCTTGCCAAGCGGCTTGACGCGATTCTTGCGAATCACCTCGTGATGACCGAACTGCTTCGTGAAAACAATGCAGAGGCTGACGTTCGCTCGGTTCTGCAGCTCGACAAACCCTTGGGCGTTTATTTTTCACACCGTGGGCTCAAGGCGCTTCCTGGTGATTTCATCGAACGCTTCAACAGGGCTGTTGAGGCGTGCCAGCTCGAAACTTGAATGGCTAAGCATTTCGCTGGTATCTGACTGGTTCATCCACTCCGTCGAACCAAGGGGCCCAAACTAAAGATTGGCTTTACCTGAGAGGGATTTTTGCCCTTACTGAGCGCTGCGCCGAGCCCTGCCTGGGGCGGCGCAGATGCCGGTTGTAGAGCGGTTTCGCCCACGTTCTGCGGGCGTGGCGCACAGTACGGAACGGCGGAAACATGGACATGTTGCACAACAATAACCAGCGGCTCATCCGCCTGCGGGACATCGACAAGCGTTACCACCACGCCGGCCAGGAGCTGAGCATCCTGCGCGGTGTTTGCCTTGAGGTGGCGCGCGGTGAGAGCTGCGCCATCCTCGGCAGCTCAGGGTCGGGCAAGAGCACCCTGCTCAACGTCCTCGGCCTGCTCGACCGGCCCAGCGCCGGCGACTACCACCTGGCCGGGCAGGACGTGCTGCGGGCCACGCCGGATCAACTGGCGGCCCTGCGCAATCGCCTGATCGGCTTTGTCTTCCAGAGTTTCAACCTGCTGCCGCGCCTGAGCGCGCTGGACAACGTGGCGCTACCCCTGAGCTACCGTGGCGTGCCCCTGGGCGAGTCCCGCGAGCGTGCGCGGGCGGTGCTGGAGCAGGTCGGCCTGGCCCAGCGTGCGGCCCATCGCCCGGCCGATCTGTCCGGCGGTCAGCGGCAGCGGGTGGCCATCGCCCGGGCACTGGTGGGCGAGCCCTCGCTGATTCTGGCCGACGAACCCACCGGCAACCTGGATACGGCCACCGCCGAGGACATCATGGCCCTGCTGCTCGCGCTCAACCGCGACCAGGGCGTGACCCTGGTGATCGTCACCCACGACCCCGGCATCGCCGAACGCCTGTGCCGGCAGGTGCGGGTGGTGCAGGGTCGTGTCAGCGAGGCGTTGCCGGCATGAGCGCCCGCGCCGGGTTCGCCTCGCCCTCCCTGGGCCAGTTGCTGCACGAGGCCATCGGCAGCCTGCGCAACCTGGGGCGGCGTTCGCTGCTGGCGCTGCTGGGCATCGTCATGGGCAGTTGCTCGGTGATTGCGCTGCTCAATATCGGCAGCAACGCGGCGGACCAGGCCATGAGCGTGTTCAAGGAGATGGGTACCGAGACGGTGGTGGTGCAGTTGCCCTCTGGCGCCCGCGGCCAGGATGGGCTGCCGCTGCGCCTGGATGTGGATGCCCTGCGCGAAGCCGTGCCCGAGGTTGCCACGGCCAGCCCGGTGGTGCTCTACAGCGCGCCGGTGGTATTCCACGGGCGCAGCGCCAACCTGGCGTTGGTGGGGGCCGGTGATGCGCTGGCGGATACCGCCGGGCTGCGCCTGGCGGAAGGGCGCTACCTGTCCGCCTTCGACCGGCGTGAGGCCTTCGTGGTGGTTGGCAGCCGAGCGGCCCAGGTGCTGGGCGAACCGGCCGATCCGCTGCGAGTGGGCGACTGGCTGCGTATCGGCCACTACCAGTTCCAGGTGATCGGCCGGCTGCGGGCCCAGGGGGAGGGCGGGATCATCCCCTTCACCAGCAACGACTCGCTGTTCCTCACCGAAAGCGGGATGGCCCGGGTGAATACCGACCCGCGCCTCGGCGCGCTGCTGGCCCGGGTCGCCCCCGACCAGGCGGTGGCGCCAGTGGGCGAGCGGGTGGCGGCCTGGGTCAACGACCGCATCGCCGGGGAGGAGAAAGGCTCCCTGCAGGTGGCCGAGCAGATGATCGAGGCCATGCAGCAGCAGACCCGCACCTTCACCTACCTGCTGGGCGGGCTGGGGGCGATCTCCCTGGCCGGCGGCGGGGTGGGGGTGATGAACGTGATGCTGATGAACGTCAGCGAGCGCCGCCGGGAGATCGGCGTGCGCATGGCCCTGGGGGCGCGGCAGCGGGACATCCGCAACCTGTTCCTGCTGGAAGCGGTGACGCTGACCGCTGCTGGTGCGCTGTCCGGCGCGCTGCTGGGCATCGCCGCCGCCTGGGGTTACGCCTGGCTATCCGGCTGGACCTTCAGCCTGGCGGCCTCGGCGCTGCCGCTGGGGATGGGCAGCACGCTGCTGGTGGGGCTGTTCTTCGGCCTCTACCCGGCGGTCTCCGCCTCGCGCTTGCAGCCGGTCGAGGCTCTGCGCGATGCGTAAGGCGCTGCTGGCGTCGCTCCTGGCCGTTGCGCTGCCCGCCCTGGGTGCGCCGTGGAGCGAGCGGCTCGCACCCTCGGCGCCGAGCATGGCGGGGAAGAGTCGCAGCGTATTGCTCAGCGAGCAGGAGGCCGACCTCAGCCTGCTGGATGCCGTGGCCCTGGGTCTGCGCAACAACCGCAGCATCCAGAGCAGCTACCTGCGGCGCATTGCGCAGAAGTTCGACCTGCGGGTGGCGGAGGACGCCTTCACGCCCAAGCTCTACATCAACGGCACCTACCGGGCCAACCGCAACCACCAGGACCGCTACCGCGATGGGCGCATCGGTCCCACTGCCACCTTGCTCGGTGAGTTCGGCACCCAGGTCGCCCTGAGCTGGAGCCATGGCTACAACGAGGCCGACGTGGCCGGGCGACGGCGCAACGACGGCGTCGACCTGACGCTCATCCAGCCGCTGCTGCGCAATGCTGGGCGCGAGGTGAACCGGGCACCGGTGCGCATCGCCCAACTCGCCGAACAGGCCAATCGACTGGCGTTGAAGTCCAGCGTCTCGCAGACCATCACCGCCATCATCAGCGCTTACCGCAACCTGCTGCGGGCTCAGGAGCAACTGCGCATCGCCCATGCTGCGCTGGAGCGCACCCGCGAGCTGGTCAAGGTCAACCGCTCGATGATCGAAGCGGGGCGCATGGCCGAATTCGAAATCGTGCAGACCGAAGCCGACCTGGCGACCCAGGAACTGGGTGTGGAGGAGGCCGCGAACCAGGTGGATACCTCGCGCCTGGAGCTGTTGCGCCTGTTGGCCCTGGACCTGTCTTCGCGCATCCGTGCCAGCGACGAACTGGGAGCTGAGTCCATGGAGGTGAACCGCGAGCAGGCACTGCGTCTGGCCGAGCAGCAGCAGCCGGACTACCTGCGCCAACTGATCGCCCGTGAGCAGGCCGACCTCAACCTGGTGATCGCCGAGAACCAACGCTTGTGGGACGTGTCCCTGGAAGTAGGAGGCAGCCAGCGCCAGGATCGCTACAGCTACCCCACCGCCAGCGGCTCCGACCGCTCCTGGGACAGCTACGCCGGTATCCGCGTGGACATCCCCATCGGCGACCTGTCGCGGCGCCAGGCGGAGGTGCAGGCGCGGGTCAACGTGGAGGACCAGGCCCTGCAGGTGGCCGACGCGCGACAACTGCTGGAGCGCAACGTCACCGACGTGGTGCGCGACGTGGGCACCCGCTGGCGTCAACTGGAAATCGCCAACCGCGCCCTGGCCCTGTCCCAGCGCAAGCTTGCGATCGAGCGGGAGAAGCTCGCGGCCGGGCGATCCAGCAACTTCCAGGTACTCAGTTTCGAGAGCGACCTGCGCAACGCGGAAAACGCCCGCCTCAACGCGATGCTGGCCTACCTGGAGGCGCAGACGCGGCTGGACCTGACCCTGGGCCTCACACTCGACCGATGGGACATTTCGCTCAATGACTACTGACCGTCGCGCCTTCATCCGCCGTGGGCTGTTCCTGACCCTGCCGTTGCTGCTGGTGGCCGGCCTGGCCTGGGGCCTGCGTGAAGCCCCGGCGCGGGAGCCGGCGGGGCGCCAATGGGTGACGGTACAGCCCGAGCCGCTTGAGCAGAGCGTGGGCCTGGTGGGGCGCATCGAGGCCGAGCGCACCCTGGTGCTGACGGCACCCTTCGCCGGGCGGGTGGCCAAGCTGCCCGTGGCGCTCGGACAGCGGGTGAAGAGCGGCCAGTTGCTGCTGCGCATGGACACCGGCGAGACCGAAGTGCAGCAGCGCGAGGCCCTGGCCAGCCTGCTGCGCGCCCGACGCACTCTGCAGGAGCTGGAGGATTGGGACAGCGGCGAGGAAATGACCCGTGCCCGGCGCACCCTGCGCAGTGCCGAACTGGCCCTGGCCAGCAGCGAGAAGAAGCTGGCCCAGACCCGCGCCTTGTACGAGCGCGGCATCATTCCGCGCAACGAACTGGAGGACCTGGAGCAGCAGGCTCGCCTCCAGCGCCTCGACCGCGAGGCCGCCGAGCGCGACCTGGCCCGCTCGCGCAGCCGGGGCAGTGGTGAGTACCTGCAGATCGCCCGGATGGAGCTGGCCAACGCTGAAGCGCGCCACGGGGCCCTGCAGGCCTTGCTGGAAGCCCGGGAAGTACGCGCCCCCTTCGCCGGCATCCTGGTCGCGCCGCCGGGCAGCGGTACGCCGGAGGATGCGACGCGGGGCCCGGTCCAGGCCGGTGCCACGGTGACCCAGGGGGCGCCCTTGTTCGGTGTGGCCGGTATCGAGCGGCTGCGCATCGTCGCGCGGGTCTCGGAGCTGGACGTGAACCAGTTGCGGGAAGGTATGCCAGTGCGGGTCGAGGGCGACGGCTTCGAGGGTGAGGCGCTTCAGGGCACGGTCAACGTGGTCGGTGGGCAGGCCCTGGCCGGGAACGGGCAGGGCGGGGCTCAGTTCGAAGTGGTGGTGGCCGTCGCCGATCTCGACGAGGGCCAACTGGCCCGCGTGCGCCTGGGCATGAGTGCGCGCTTGTCGATCCAGGTCTACCGCAACCCGTCGGCCCTGGTGCTGCCGCCCCGTGCCCTGCACAGCGAAGGCGGGCGTTGGTGGGTGGATTACCGCGCCACCCCCGAGGCTGCCGTCCAGCGCCTGCCGGTGCGACCCGGACGGGCCGCCAGCGGCGGCATCGAGGTCTTCGACCTGCAACCCGGCCAGGTGGCACTGGACGGCTGAGCCAAAGCTGTCCGTAGCTGCCCGTAGCCCGGGCTTCAGCCCGGGACATAGCGCCGTGCTTCCAATGTTCGGTTCAAACCGCTGCCTGTATCGCACCCCCTGCAGCTCAGCAGACAAGAAAGATCGCCCAATAAAGGCGGCATAAGCCCACTTTTACCTTCCTGTTCCCGCCCGTCTCGCTGCCAGCCTTCTCTCGACGCACTGCAGGTCCACCGTCAGAGCCCATCCTCCAAGCACCCGCTCGTGCGCCATTCTGGTGCGGTGTCCCCAATGGAAACACGCCCCTAGCCCAGTCCTGACGGGGCAGTCAGCTTGAACTCGGGAGAAAGTGTGTAGGAAGTTCCCGTTCGCACCGCTTCGCTGGGGCGCTCTAGGCCGAGGGGGACCCATCTTTTGCTAGGTATGAATCGCAGTTCACCAACCTAATCTCAGTTCCGGCGCAACGACCTGGCAAAGCCCCACACGAGGTGGGGTGTAACGCCTACGGAAAGACGCCAACAGCAACGAACCCTGGCGAATCGGTAACCACGGTCGCTACGCATTGGAACGCAGCAGGGAGGTGGCAACGGATGCTCCACGTCTTCGCCCACTTGGGCCACGCACCTATCACCCGCCGGGAATCTGCCGCCCGGCTCTTTCGCGATGAAGCCCGGACAACTGCCGGCGTCGTCGTGCTCGCACCGCCTGCGAGGCGGTATCGGCAGCACCCTGTCTCGGGCCTTGGAGCCCGGTTCAACCGACAGCAGTGAACGATGGGCCGCCCGACTCCGGGCGGCACGGTCAGCGCCTTGCCGGGGCGTGTGAAGGACGACAAGCGCAGCCAGGGATCGCTGCATTCTCGAGAGCCGACCTTCGCACTCACCGACGGGCCTGTGGAGCCTGGAGCGGGCAGTGTGCCGCCGAGATGGACCCGAATACCCAGCCAGCCGCTGCGGGTCGATCACGGAAGGGTTCGCACCAGGTTTGAAAAGCGGTCATGGGATCAATAGGAAGGTCTGAGTGGTTCATTCCCAGGTGACCAAAACAACCATGCTTTGCTTATCAACCAAGGAACGAAAAACAATGAAAATGTCCAAAATCTCCGTTGCTACCGCTGCCCTGGCCCTCTGCATGGGCGCTTCCTCTGCCATGGCGGTGACCATCACCCCGACCAACACCAAGTTCTCCGCCAAGGGTGTATCGGTGGTGAAGCCGGGCTTCCTCAGCCCGGTCACCTGCAACGTGGAATTCATCGGCACCACCAACAACAACAACACCGCCACCATCACTGCGGTGAACATCACCGGTGGTGGTCTTTGCGGCCTGGCCAGCACTGCCGGGCTGCCCTGGACCCTGACTGCTACCAGCACCACCACCGGCACCGTCAGTGGTGTCAAGTTCGTCGTAGCGGGTATCAACTGCAGCTCTGCGCCGGTAACCGTGAACGGTGCCTGGAGCAACGCCGCCAACACCCTGACCCTGACCCCGAACCAGGCCGTTGGCATCTGCACCATCCAGAGCCTGTCGGTGAGCCCGAACCCGGCCTTCACCGTTCTGCCCTGATGGCACCGGCCCTTCCCCCTGTGGGAAGGGCCGTCTCCAGCGATCCCACCCCATAACAATTGCGCGTACCCCGTACGCCCCGAGGCGATGCCCGAACGAACGCCGGCCGGTGAGCGGTTGTACGTCGAATGACTCGGAAGTCCGCCATCGGATGCACCAGCGCACAACAATAAGAACCCAGGAGTTGTCATGAAGCCGTATGTCCCGTCATCCCAACGTAACGCCCCCGTCCTGCGCCGCTCGCTGCTCAGCCTGGCGGTGGTCGGTGCCCTGCTCGGCGTCCAGCAGGCCGAGGCTGGTGCCTTCGCTGTGCCCACCTACGGCACCCCCGGTTGGGGCCGTGCCTTTGCCGGTGGCTCCCTGTGGCACAACGACCCCTCTGCTGCTTTCAATAACCCCGCAGCCATGGCCTTCATCGAACGCCCGGTGGGGCAGGTTTCGGCGATCTATGCCGACATCGACATGAAGTTCAAAGGCCAGGCCTATGACTATGAGGGCAACCCTCGTGTCGACTACGCCGATGGCGCTGATATTGGAACCTCGAACTATCAGACGCTTGGCGATGGTGGCAACGGCGGATTCAGCAAGTGGTTGCCCACTCAGTTCCTGGTCATTCCGTTAGGCGATCGCTTTGCGTTCGGCTTGGGGCAGGTCGTACCCATGGGAATGCGCAGTACCTGGGACAAGAACTTCAAAGGCAAGGACTTCGCTCTGGACACCAAGATCGAAACGGCGGCACTGGCAGGTTCGGTGTCGTTCAAGATCGACGACCAGTGGGCCATTGGTGGCGGTGTGGTAATTCAGCGTACTCAGGGATTCGTCAGTCAGAACGTTGACCTGATGGCCGCTGCGGGCGCTGCGCCTGACTCTTTTGCAAATGGCTTGCTGCATGCGGGAGCCAGTAGGGCAACGATGCGGGTGAAGGTGGATAACGTTTCGCCCGGTTGGTTTGCCAGTGTCGCCTGGAAGCCAACAGCTCGTGACACCCTGGGCCTCGCCTATCACGCCCGCATCAAGAATGAGTTGGAGGGGAAGTACAGCTGGCACTTCAATGATGCGACGGGGATTGCCCCCTTCGACTCTCCGAGCGTGATGAATCCCGACACCTTGGCTTTTTTCTATCCAGGGCTGGTCCTCAACCCCAATGGTGATGACGCCAAGTCCCGCATGGACATCCCGGCCATGGCGGTCCTTGACTGGGTCCACGACTTCAACGACAGCTTCAGCCTGGGTGCCAGCGTCACCTGGACCCAGTGGTCGTCCTTCGAGTCCCTCAAGCTCACCTCCAACGGCAACCTGATCGTCGACATTCCCTACAACTACAAGGACACCTGGATGTACTCGCTGGGCGGTGACTACCGCTTCAACGATCAGTTGACCCTGCGGGCGGGTGTGGCGCTGGACCAGACGCCGACCCGCAACTCCACCCGTGATGCGCGCATCCCGGATGGCGATCGGACCTTCGTGTCCATTGGTGGCAGCTACCGCTTCGGCTTCGACCCGAACCTCAGCGTGGACATGGCGTACTCCCGCCAGTTCGTCGACGAGGGCCGCCTGCGCACCGTCAACCAGCCGCGTCTCGGGGGCGGCAGCATCGACGGCAAGGTTGAATCCAAGGGCCAGATTTTCAGCGTTTCGGCCACCTACCTGTTCTAAGTCGCGGTCCCCCCGCGTCATACCCCTCACGGCCCGGTTCCCGGGGCATCGGGCCGATCCGGAACAGTAAGTGGACGTTTGGGCAGGCCGATCACCCGTGTCCTCACCACGGGTGGGCCTGCCTTTTTTTA
>NZ_LYSP01000048.1:0-42476 GCF_001728945.1 Pseudomonas sp. ENNP23 | reverse complement strand
GGTAGCGCTGTAGGGGATTCCTGCAGTGCGGGCTGTCAAAAACGCTCGCCCTGATCGGTGGCTTTCGACATTGCCCGTGCTGCGGGTGCGCCGGATCATCCGCCCACGCTCCCCCACAAGAACAAGACGGAGTTACCCATGCGCGACTATTTCTCGGCTGCCTGTTCCTTCGACCTCGACGCCGCCTGGGCCGGTCTGGCCGGTGATCCGGCGGCGCTCAACGCCTGCATCGAATGCTGCGACCGCCACCCGCCGGAGGCCCTGGCGCTGGTGTGGGAGGGCCGTGATGGACAGCGGGCGCGCTGGACCTTCGGCGAGCTGCGCGCGGCCTCCGCCCGTTTCGCCAACCTGCTGGCCAGCCGGGGCATCGGCGCGGGTGACTGTGTGTCGGGCATGCTGCCGCGCACGCCGGAGCTGCTCATCACCGTCCTCGGCACCTGGCGCGCGGGGGCCGTCTATCAGCCGCTGTTCACCGCCTTCGGGCCCAAGGCCATCGAGCACCGGGTGCACAGCGCCGGGTCGAAGCTGGTGGTTACCGACCTGGGCAACCGCAGCAAGTTGGATGAGGTGGAGAACGCGCCGCCGGTGCTGACCGTGGGCGATGACTTCTGGCCGGAGCTGGAACGCCAGGCGACTGCCTTCGAGCCGGTGCTGCGCCGGGCCGAGGACCCCTTTCTGCTGATGTTCACTTCCGGCACCACCGGCCTGGCCAAACCGCTGGAGGTGCCGCTGAAGGCGATTCCCGCCTTCGTCAGCTACATGCGTGACGCGGTGGACCTGCGCGCCGAGGACCGCTTCTGGAACCTCGCCGACCCCGGTTGGGCTTACGGCCTGTATTACGCCGTGACCGGTCCGTTGGCCATGGGACAGGCCACGACCTTCTTCGAGGGCGGTTTCACGGTGGAGAGCACCTGCCGGGTGATCCGCGAGTACGGCATCACCAACCTGGCGGGCTCGCCCACCGCCTTCCGCCTGCTGCTGGCCGCCCGTAACGAAGTGGAAGCCGCCCTGAAGGGACGCCTGCGGGCGGTGAGCAGCGCCGGCGAGCCGCTGACGCCGGAGGTGATCCGCTGGTTCGCCGAGGGCCTGGGTTGCACCATCCATGACCACTACGGGCAGACCGAGCTGGGCATGGTGCTGTGCAACCACCACGCCCTGGAGCACCCGGTGCGCCTGGGGGCCGCCGGCTTCGCCATGCCCGGCCACCGCGTGGTGGTGCTGGACGAGCAGCACCGCGAGCTGCCGGCCGGCCAGCCGGGCATCCTCGCGTTGGACCGGGCGCGCTCGCCGCTGTTCTGGTTCCCCGGCTACCGCGCCATGCAGACCCGCGCCTTCGTTGGCGACTACTACCTGAGCGGCGATACGGTGGAGCTGAACGAGGACGGCAGCATCAGTTTCGTCGGCCGTGCCGATGATGTGATCACCACTTCCGGCTACCGGGTCGGCCCCTTCGATGTGGAGAGCGCGCTGATCGAGCACCCGGCGGTGATCGAGGCGGCGGTGATCGGCAAGCCCGACCCGGAACGCACGGAGGTGGTGAAGGCCTTCGTGGTGCTGCACGCCGGCCACGCGCCGGACCAACCTCTGGCCGAGGCGCTGCAGCAGTACGTGCGCAAGCGCCTCTCGGCCCATGCCTACCCCCGCGAGATCGAATTCGTCGCGGAACTGCCCAAGACCCCGAGCGGCAAGATCCAGCGCTTCCTTCTGCGCAACCAGGAGATCGCCAAGGCCCAGGCCGCCGCCCACTGATTCGAGGAGAACACAACGTGCGTATCGAACAATCCGTATTCCTGGTGACCGGTGGCAGCTCCGGCCTCGGCCTGGCCACCGCCCGTGAGCTGGTGGGGCAGGGCGGCCGCGTGGTGCTGGTGGACATCAATGCCGATGCCGGTGCAGCGGCCGCCGAGGCACTGGGGGCGAGCGCGCGCTTCGTGCGTGCCGACATCACCCGCGAGGACGACGCCCGCCAGGCCGTTGCCAGCGCCAAGGAGGCGTTCGGCGGCCTGCACGGGCTGATCAACTGCGCCGGCATCGCCCCGGCGGAGAAGGTGGTGGGCCGCAACGGCGCCCACGGCCTGGAGAGCTTCCGCCGGGTGATCGAGGTAAACCTGATCGGCAGCTTCAACATGCTGCGCCTGGTGGCCGAGGCCATGGCGGCTGCCGAACCCAATGCCGAGGGCGAGCGCGGGGTGATCATCAACACCGCCTCGGTGGCGGCCTTCGACGGGCAGATGGGCCAGGCGGCCTATTCCGCCTCCAAGGGCGGTGTGGCCGCCATGACCCTGCCCATCGCCCGTGACCTGGCGCGCTCGGGCATCCGTGTGATGTGCATTGCCCCCGGCATCTTCGAGACGCCGATGATGGCCGCCATGCCCCAGGAGGTGCGCGATTCCCTGGGCGCTTCTGTGCCGTTCCCGCCGCGCCTGGGGCGCCCGGCGGAGTACGCGGCGCTGGTGCGCCACATCATCGAGAACGTGATGCTCAACGGCGAGGTGATCCGCCTCGACGGTGCCATCCGCATGGCAGCCAAGTAAGGAGAACCCCATGAACCATGACCCCATCGTGATCGTCAGCGCCGCCCGCACCCCCATGGGCGGCTTCCTCGGTGACTTCAAGGACATGACCGCCGCCCAGCTCGGCGCCGCAGCCAACCGCGCCGCTCTGGAGCGTGCCGGGCTGGCTGCCGACGCGGTGGACGAAGTCATCACCGGTTGCGTGCTGCAGGCCGGCCAGGGCCAGGCACCGGCCCGCCAGGCCGCGCTCGGTGCCGGGCTGCCGGCTGGCGTGGTCTGCTCCACGGTCAACAAGATGTGCGGCTCGGGCATGAAGGCGGTGATGCTCGGCCACGACCTGCTGGCCGCCGGCAGCGCCGAGGTGGTGCTGGCCGGCGGCATGGAGAGCATGTCCAACGCGCCGTACCTGCTGGAGCGCGCCCGTTCCGGCTACCGCATGGGCCACGGCAAGGTGCTCGACCACATGTTCCTCGACGGCCTGGAGGACGCCTACGACAAGGGCCGCCTGATGGGCACCTTCGCCGAGGACTGCGCCCAGGCCTACGGTTTCACCCGCGAGCAGCAGGACGCCTTCGCCATCGCCTCCCTGACCCGTGCGCAGAAGGCCATGAGCGAGGGGCGCTTCGCCGCCGAGATCGTCGCCGTGGAGGCCAAGGCCGGCCGCGAGACCCGTACCGTCGATCAGGACGAGCAGCCGCCCAAGGCGCGCCTGGAGAAGATCCCGACCCTGAAGCCGGCCTTCCGCGACGGCGGCACGGTGACGGCGGCCAATGCCAGCTCCATCTCCGACGGCGCCGCCGCGCTGCTGCTGATGCGCCAGTCCGAAGCGGAGAAACGCGGCCTCAGGCCCCTGGCCCGGGTTGCCGGCCATGCGTCCTTCGCCCATGCGCCCAACCTGTTCACCACCGCGCCGGTGGGCGCCATCCAGCGGCTGCTGACGCGCACCGGCTGGAGCCTGGCGGATGTCGACCTGTTCGAGGTCAACGAAGCCTTCGCCGTGGTGCCCATGGTGGCCATGCGTGATCTGGACATCGCCCACGAGCGCATCAACGTCCACGGCGGCGCCTGCGCCCTGGGGCACCCCATCGGGGCGTCCGGCGCGCGGGTGCTGGTGACCCTGCTCAATGCGCTGGGCCAGTACGGCCTGAAGCGCGGCGTGGCCTCGGTGTGCATCGGCGGCGGTGAAGCCACCGCCGTGGCCCTCGAACTCATCGGCTGAAGGAGCCCGTCATGATTCCCTCCGAAGACGACATCCAGATCCGCGACGTGGCCCGCCAGTTCGCCCAGGAGCGGCTGAAGCCCTTCGCGGCCGACTGGGACCGCGAGCACCGCTTCCCCGCCGAGGCCATCCGCGAGATGGCCGAGCTGGGCTTCCTCGGCATGCTGGTGCCGGACGAATGGGGCGGGGCGGCTACCGGCCACCTGGCCTACGCCATGGCCCTGGAGGAGATCGCCGCCGGTGACGGCGCCTGCTCCACCATCATGAGCGTGCACAACTCGGTGGGCTGCATGCCCATCCTCAAGTTCGGCAGCGAGGCGCAGAAGGCCCGCTTCCTGCGGCCACTGGCGGAGGGGCGGATGATCGGCGCCTTCGCCCTCACCGAGCCCCAGGCCGGCTCCGACGCCAGTGACCTGCGCACCCGCGCCCGGCGCGATGGTGACCACTACGTGCTGAACGGCGCCAAGCAGTTCATCACCTCCGGCAGCCAGGCCGGGGTGGTGATCGTCTTTGCCGTGACCGACCCGCAGGCCGGCAAGAAGGGCATCAGTGCCTTCATCGTCCCTACCGACACCCCCGGCTACCAGGTGGTGCGGGTGGAGGAGAAGCTCGGCCAGCACGCTTCGGACACCTGCCAGATCCAACTGGATGACGTGCGCATCCCCGCCGACCTGCGCCTGGGCGAGGAGGGCGAGGGCTACCGCATCGCGCTGTCGAACCTGGAAGGCGGGCGCATCGGCATTGCCGCGCAGGCGGTGGGCATGGCGCGGGCAGCCTTCGAGGCGGCGCGGGACTATGCCCACGAGCGCAAGACCTTCGGCAAGCCGATCATCGAGCACCAGGCAGTGGCCTTCCGCCTGGCGGACATGGCCACGAGGATTGCCGTGGCGCGGCAGATGGTCCATCACGCCGCCAGCCTTCGGGAAGCGGGTATGCCCTGCTTGACGGAAGCCTCCATGGCCAAGCTGTTCGCTTCGGAAATGGCGGAAGAAGTGTGCTCGGCGGCCATCCAGACCCTGGGGGGCTACGGCTACCTGAAGGACTTCCCGGTGGAGCGCATCTACCGCGACGTGCGGGTGTGCCAGATCTACGAGGGGACGTCGGATGTGCAGCGGATGGTGATAGCGCGGAGCCTGTAACGGGCTCCTCAGGCTCCGCGCGGGGCTCAGACGGTGGGTTCTTCCGCTGAGCCTCTGTCGATCTGGCTGCGGGCGAACATCAGGTAGGCGTCTACCAGCAGGGCCTCCAGCCCTGAGAGTAGGCGCTCGGCGTGCGGTTCGCCGGCCGCTTCGAACTCATCGCGGATGCGTTGCACCAGGTGAGTGGCCTGTACCAGGCGGTAGTTGCCGAGGTCTCGGCAGGCTTCCGGCGGAGAGCCCCGGTGTACGTCCAGCACCTCGTCGGGGAAGTCCTCCAGGCTGGGGAAGCGGATGCTGTCGTTGACCGGCGCACCGTCGAGTGCGGGGTGTGCGGAGGGGCGCAGGCCACCCGGCAGCAGGGCCAGGCCAGGGGCCCGTGACGCAGTGTCAGGCATGAGCGGGCTCCGGCAAGCGGTCAGCCGCTGTGGCTGAAAGGATCCAGTGGGTACGCATGGCAGGGTGTCCTGTCCGGGCCCTTGGGTGGGCCTCTGGGGTTTGTGGGCGTTGACAGACGGTCAGGGGCGGTGGTCGCTCGGTGAAGGTGGGGGGCGCAAAAATGCGAACCCGATCACGAATGACCACAGGGCGAGCGACTCTAGCGAGGGCCCAGGCGGACGCTCAAGAAGGGCAGGGCGTTTTCAGATTTATCTGATCGATAGGGCGCCGAGGGCCGCGTTCTGCAATGAAAAGCCCCGGCAGGTGCCGGGGCTTCTGTGGCTGTAATCAGAGCGCGAGCGTATGCACCACCTGGGTGGGGTCGTCCTCGTCACGGCGGCGCTGCATGCCGAAGCGGCGGGCCAGCCCGCGCATGCCGGCATTGCTGGCCGAGTCGATGGAATAGAGGCTGCGAATGCCGTTGCGCTTGGCGGCTTCGACCAGGTGGCGCAGCAGCACGCTGCCCAGTCCACGGCGCAGCCATTCATCCGCCACGGTGACAGCGAACTCGCCCTTCTCATCGCCGACCCGTGCATACCGGCTGATGCCGACTTCCAGCAACTCGCCGTCCACATGGGCCAGGGCCACCAGGGCCACGCGGTCGTGGTCGTCCACGTCCATCAACTGTTCCAGCAGGGCGGGGGCCACCTCGCGGAATTCGCCGAGAAAGCGGTTGTGGCGAGCCTCCGGCGACAGGCGGTTGATGAAGGTACGCTCGCGCTCGCGGTCATCCTCGCGCAGCGGGCGGACCAGGACGTGAGTGCCGTCTTCCAGGGGCTCGATCCAGTACTCGCCACGGGGTGTGGCGTGGAGCGGCAGCTCGGGGTGGGGCTGGGCGATGGCGGTATTGAGCGCGGACATGGGCATGTCTCCCTGCAGGTTCGAAAACGGTGCGCGCGTCGGGCGCGGCGAATGGCTCCTGTTTACGCCCCTGGCAGCGCCCGTGCTTGACCAGGATCAATCCCGGCAGGAAGCGCGCTGCGCCGGGTTGTCGCAGGCGCGGCGACGGCGGAAATGATCCAGATCAAGGGAAGGCGCGATGGGAGGTTCAGCATGGCTCCATCGGATTGAATGACTCCTGGAGAACGACCATGGCTACGCCTCGTGACTGCTCTTCCGCACTGGCCCTGCTGGACCTCCTTCTGCTGGGCTGCGACGGGCCCGAACTGCCGGAATCCAATAGCGTCCATTCCAGTCCGTCGGTTCGCCGGCCGTTGGCCGGGGGTGTGCTTGGTGTGTCCGGTGACGCTCCGATGCCGGGGCATCGCCCCGGGTTGCTGGCCTCGCGGGCCGGGCTGAGCAAGCGTCACTGACGAAGGACCGGGGCGGGCCTGGACGCCGTGGCCGGAAAGTCTGCGCGGGCGTGCTAGCCGCGGTGGCCGGGTTGGCATTCCCGGTGCGTCCCTGCACGTTCCTCCGGGAACAACCTGTACCTGCTGCGCTCGAACGGCGGTGAATCCCGCGTTCTTCGTGCCTATAATCGGCGCCTTCCCGCAGTCCGGAACCTTCCCCATGCTCTGTGCCGAGCTCAAGGCCTTCCACATGGTTGCCCGCCTGGGCAGCATCACCCAGGCTGCCAAGAAGCTTGGGCTGAGCCAGCCCACCGTCACCACCCAGATCCGCAACCTGGAGAGCCGCTACGCCGTGGAACTGTTCCATCGCGGTGGCCGGCGGTTGACCCTGAGCGAGGAGGGCGTGCGGCTGCTGCCGATGGTGCGCGAGCTGCTGCAACAGGAAGCGGACATCGAGTTCTTCCTGCGCAACAGCGGGCAGATGCAGGGCACCCTGCGCATCGGCGCCACCTCGCCTTACTACGTGCTGGGGTTGGTGCGTCGCTTCCGCGAGCGTTTCCCGCAGATCGAGGTATCGGTGGAGATCGGCAATTCCCAGCAGGTGCTGGAGGCACTGGACGAGTACCGGGTGGACCTGGCGGCCTCATCGCAGCCGGTAGAAGACGCGCGCCTCACGCGCCTGCTGCTCGGCCGTGATCCGCTGGTGCTGGCGGTGCACCGCAGCCATCCCCTGGCCGGTGCAGGTCATGTGCAGGTGGCGGCGCTGCGGGGTCATGACCTGCTGATGCGTGAGCGCGGTTCCATCACCCGGCAGATCACCGAGCGCCTGCTGGCGGAGGCGGGCGTCGACGCGGGGCCGCTGCTGGAGATCGGCAGCCGCGAGTCCATCCGCGAGGCGGTGATCCGCAACATCGGCATCAGCATCATTGCGCGGCACGAAGTGCCGGATAACCCGGAGCTGCGGGTGGTGGAGCTGGAAGGCGCGCCGGTGATCGACGAATACCTCTATTGCCTCAAGGACCGCCGCCAGGCGCGTCTGCCGGCCGCGTTCATGGCCCTGGCGCGTGAGGCCTGCGAAGAGGGCCGCTGACGGGCCCCAGGAGGGATGCCCCCGGCAGTGCCGGGGGCGGTGGCTCAGAGCCGGTTGAAGCTGACGTTGTCCAGGTACAGGGACTGGTCCTTGCGGGTGCCCAGTATCAGCAGTTCCACGCGGCGGTAGGTGCCGGCGGGTATCTGCACGTCCTGCTGCAGGCGGCTCCAGGTGCCGCCCACGGTGCCGCTCATGCCCAGGGGCAGGTAGCGACCCTGGCCGCTGGTGTCCTCCAGGTACAGGTAGCCGTAGGTGAGGCCCTTGATGGCGGCGTTGCGGCCGATCATCACGTTGGCTGCCAGGCGATAGCCGAAGCCGCCCTGCACCTTGCCCTGCAGCGGGATGCTGGCGCCGCTGCCTTCATACAGGCGTGCGTAGCTTTCCAGCGAAGTACCGGTGTTGCCGCCCAGGCTGACGAGGCGGGTGCGACCGTGGAAGCCGGCCCAGCCAGCCACGCCGTTCTCGAAGTTCCACGCCAGCGTCGAGGGGACGGTGGGGGTGGTCGGGGTGGTGGGCTTCGGCTCGCTCACTTCGGTCAGTTCCACTTCATCCACCAGCACGCTCAGACCGTCGCGGCTGATCAGGCCGACGTAGGTGGTGCGCGGCGGGGTCTGGGCGCGGGTGTAGGTGAAGGTGCGCTCCAGGGTGGTGAATTCGCTGCTGGTCACCGACTGGGTCACGCCCGAGGCGCTGCCGTAGCTGATGCGGTCATTGGCTTCGTGGAGGATGCCCAGGTAGAGGTTGCCGCGGGCATTGGCGCCCTTGAGCATGACCTTGGCGCGCAGGCGGTAGCGCGTGCCTTCGCGCAGCGCGGTGACCGGGGTGGCGAGGATGTCGCTGCCGCCGTTGGCCAGGTCGAGCAGCAGGGCGTTGTCGCGGCAGGTCTTGCCGACGTTCACCAGGCTCGTCGTGGCGTTGCCCAGCAGGGCCTGCCAGCCGTCCTCGGTGCGGAACTCGCCATTGGCCACCAGCCCCTTGAGCGCCGGCTTGTTGCACCAGGCCGGGGTCGGCGTGGGGGTGGTGGGTGGCGTGGTCGGCGGGGTGGTGGGGGTGCCCGGGTTGGTGGGGTTCTGGGTCTCCGGCACCTTGGTGGTGCGCAGGGAGGCGATCTGTGCCGCCATGGCGTTCAGCGCACGCGCGGCGTCGGCGTGTTCTGCCTGGCCACAGGCCTGGTTGGCGCAGGTGCGGTCGACCACGCGCGGCGAGGAGAACAGCGGCGCCTGGACGCGGGCGTTGAACACATGGGGGTAGCCCATGATGGTGGAGAACTGGCCCTGCACGCCGTAGCCACGGCTCCACTCGAAGGTGCCCTGGTGCCAGTCGGACTGGTAGTAGCCCCCGGTCTGGTCCTGCTCGTAGGAGTGGCGCAGGCCCATGTTGTGGCCGATCTCGTGGGCCATGGTGCTCAGGCTGCAGTCGACGCCTGTGATGGCGTAGGCGCTGTTGGCGGAACCGTAGTTGAAGGTTCCGCTGTTCTTCGGCCCGGAGAGCACGTAGCCGATGCCGCACACGCCGTAGCCCTGGCCTTCCTGGGTGCGGCCGATCAGGTGGACCATGTCGGCGCCGTAGGTTTCGCGCAACTGCTGCACACGACTGTCGGCGGCGAAGGCGGCAAGGTCCTTGCTGGAAACGGTGGGGTAGCTGGCCCAGTCCAGCAGCTGGCGATGCACCAGGCGCAGGCGCAGGTCGACGTTGCTTTTCTTGAAGGCGTTGTTGGCGTACTCGATGTAACTGGCGATGCGTGCATCCATGTCACGGCCGTTGGGCAGTGCCTGGGCATCTCGGGTGTAGAGCACCAGCAGGTCGACGGTACGGGGTTCGGCGGCGTGGGCGGCCTGTACGGCGACGGCCAGCAGGGTGCCGATGAAGAGTCTTTTCATGGTGGGACGTTCCTTGTGGGATCAGCCTTGGGCGGGCGGCGGCAGGGGAGGCAGTTGCTTGGCGTCGGGGGTGACGATCGGGTCCGGCGTGGCGCGCATCAGCAGCTCGTTCTGGTCGGTCACCTGGGTGGCGCCGGTGGCGTTGTCCACCACGAAGGACAGGGTCTGTTCGGTGGTGGCGAGGGTGATGTGGGTTTCCAACTGACCCTTGACCACGGTCAGGGTGTCGGCATCGTTGCCGCCTTCCACCGGGCCACTCCACACGGCGGTGCTGCCGGTGTTGTGGGTCTCGTCCAGTGTGGCGCGCAGCGGTTCCTGGCGACCCGGTACGCCCAGTTGCAAGGTGCGGCCCACGGCCAGCGCCCCCAGCAGGTCGGGGGAGGTCTGGGTGTGGTAGACGGTCATGCCGTCCTGGTCGTTGGCTTGCAGGGTCTCAGGCGCCCATAGGGCCAGGGTGGCGGCGTGGTGGGCGTCCTGCGGGGCGGCTGTCGAGACCTTGGCCGCGGCCGGAGCACCGGCCAGCGGCAGGCTGCCGGCGTCCGCCGAGAGCGACGACGGGGCAGGGCGGGTGTCGGACGGTGCCGAGGCCACCGGCGCCTGATCGCTTTGTGCCGGTGTGTCCTTGAGCAGGACGGCAAGGGTCGTGCCGGCCGTCACCAGGGCGACGGCCGAGTAGAGCCAGGTTTTCCGCATGGGGTTCTCCTTCTTCACCCGGTCTGGGCCGGGTATCTCGTGATCCGCCGGGGCACGTCCGTGATGCACAGGCGGGGTCAATCAACGGGCAGGCAGAGGCCGGCCATTGAATTCAATGACGACGCAAGGGAAGTTCGGTTGAACAGGTGAAGTAGCGCCGGAATCAGGTGCGTATTACTTATTCAGAAGCGAGGTATTTGTTTGAAATTGAACGTTCGGTTCAGCCATCAGTTTGCCCGTGTCCGAAGGTGTGGAAGTTGAACTAATGAATTATGAAAAAGTGAAGTTGCAAGTGATTTGAGCTGCTTCACAAGCTCTTGTAACCAAAGGGTTTTGTCGAACAATTCGGTTGATGATGGCGACGTGTTATCAGCTGTTTGCGACCAGAAGTCGCCGGACTTGGCAATTACCCATGATTGGCGCCTGGGCTGTCAAACCAGCAATGTGCGAGAAATCCCAATTATCCCGATGGCCATTGAAGAACTGTTTAAGGTGGTGGGTGGTTCACTGGTGGAAGTTGAACGTGTTCAACTTTCCTGGCGCCACACAACTTGCTTCGGTAAGCCAGGGGGCGGCAGCGGACGGGGCAGTAGCGCAATGGTGTGATCCAGCGCTTTGCTAATAGCGAAAGCGTATTTATGCCGCATGCAGGCACCGTGATATCAATTTTCCGGCGTCAAAAAATCGAACGACTGGCCGTCATGCCCCGCGACGGTCGAACCTGTTCCACGGGTCGTCAGGGATGCTCTTCCGTGGTTTCGCTGCCACCCGTTCATTCGGGTGAAACATGGGAAGGTGGTCATGCCCCGAACGCTCCTCTACCTGGCGGTTGCCCTGGCCACATCAGGTGTCACCCTCGCCGTTCTTCTGCGCGATGCCCCATCGGCTCCGGCCGTTACTCAGCACACCCCGTTGCCAACAGAGCCGGCTGCACAGCTTGCTGTTCCGGTCATGGCCGCCGCGCCCCAGGCCCTGAGCTCCGTGCCGGTTGCCGTGAACGTGGTTGCGCCACCCCAGGTTGTCACACAGTCACTGGCGAGCACCTCGGCCGATACCGTGGTCGAGCTTTGGGACAGCCATTCGCTGGTGCCCGAGCAGCAGCAGGAGATGACCCTCTACCGCACCGAGGTGGCGATCACCTCCCTGGGTGAGCTGGCCGTCGGCAAGACCCTGCAGCTGGGCGTGCCCGGCCGCCAGGCACCGCTGCGCGCCACGCTGGACGAGACCCACAACACCGGCGGTGCTGCCGTCTGGAGCGGCCCGGTGGAAGGTGGCCAGCCGGAAGACACCCTCACCGTGGTGCAAGGCCAGTTGGAGACCCACATCACCCTCGCCACCCGCGAGCAGACCCTCTCCATGGTGGTGGACAACGCCACCGGCGCCACCCTGGTAACCGACCAGAACCAGTTGCTGATGCGTGCCACCCCGGACGTGATCATCACCCCCGACTCCACGCCGCTGCAGCCCCTCCCGCCGCCGGCCCGCGGCTGAGCGTTACAGGAACGAAGACCATGAAGAAACTGCTCGCCTGCCTGGCCGTGATCCTGCTGGCCCCGTTTGCCCAGGCCGCCACCGAACCACGCACCGTCGACCTGTTGGTGCTCTACACCAAGGACGCCCAGGCCCTGCCCAACGGCCGCGACATGAACGCTCGCATCGCCAGCTACATCGAGTACGCCAACAACGCCTTCAAGAAGAGCAACGTCAATTTGCGCCTGCGCCTGGTCAACAGCCAGCCGCTCACCTGGGCCAGCTATCCGACCATCTCCTCCAAGGACCTGGCCGCCTTCGCCGCCGATCCGCGCGTGCAGCAACTGCGTGAAACCTACGGCGCCGACGTGGTGCAGCTCATCAGCCGCACCCAGGTGGGGCAGGGCTATGGCGTTTGCGGCATCGGCTACGTGCTCTCCGGTGCGAAGAACAGTGGCACCTTCCAGAACGGCTCCTGGGCCAGTGCCTATGGCATCACCGGGGTGGACTGCAGCCTGAGCACCATGGCCCACGAGATCGGCCACAACCTGGGCCTGCGCCACTCCTACGAGCAGGACCAGACCGAGGGCTATTACGCCTACCTGGCCCGGGGCATCCACCAGGGCACCTACGAATGGGGCCGGGGCTACGGCGTGCAGGGGCGTTACTCCACCATCATGGCCTACCCCCAGGTGTTCAACGCCACCGCGCAGGCGCCGCTGTTCTCCACGCCGGCAGTGGTGGACAGCACCTGCGCCAACCAGGCCTGCGGCCGAACCGGCTTCGCCGACGCGGCCCGGGCACTGAACGACATGGCGGCGCAGATCGCCACCTTGCGGCCGACCAAGGTGCCGGAGACGGTCAACCCGACCTCGACGCCCAAGACTCCGGCCACACCTGCCACGCCGACCAAACCCGTTACGCCGAAACCCCCAGTGACGCCGGCCTGGTGCAGCAAGCCGGCGCTGAGCAGCCTGGTGGCCAACGGTGAGTTCCGCACCCTGGACGGCTGGAGGGCACTGCTCAACCTGGCCAAGCTCAGCACGCTCAACGTCGGCAAGACCTGCCGTGACGACGCCCTGCAGTTCGAGCTGCCGGCCGGCCGCGATGACGTGCTGGCCACCTCCGTGGGCGCACTGAAGGTCGGTGCCAGCTACCGACTCAAGGCCAAGGTGATGCTCAAGGGCACCAACGTGCGCGGCAACGTCTACCTGGGCATGCTTCACGAGCAGAACGCCGGCATCAGCTACAGCACCGCCAATGGTGTGATCAAGTCGGTGACCAGCAGTGAGTTCACCCCCATCGACGTCACCTTCGTCTACCAGCCGCCGGCCAGCGTCATCCGCAACACCTACCTGGGCCTGGTCAGCGTCAATCGCCTGGCCGTGCTGCTGGATGAAGTCGAACTCCGCGAGGTGACGCCCACCAAGCCGGTGGCCCCGACGACTCCGGCTGCTTTCGGCTGGAACTTCAACAGCGCCATCGGCGAGTGGAGGGGCTTCTACGGCAGCACCCGGCTGACCGCACTGGCAACCACTGGCAAGTCCCTGGAGGTCTATGCCCGCCGGGCCGACGGCACCGGCGCCAGCCTGCTCCTGGCCGGCAAGGTGCAGCCAGGGCTGTCCTACCGCTTCGCCGCCGACGTGATGGTGAGCCGCACCACCAGCGTCGCCGCGCTGGCTTATGCCTACCTCTACCTGGAAGACACCGCCGGCCGCGGGCGCCTGCTGTCCCTGGGTGTGGTCAATACCAAGGGCGGCGCCTGGGGCAAGCTGCAGCAGAGCTTCCAGGTGCCGGCCGGGACCTACCGGCGCATGGAGCTGTTGGTGCTCAGCACCCGTGCCGACCAGTCGCTGTACCTGGACAACGTCAGCCTCAACCGGCTTTAAGCGCTAAAGCCCGGTCCCTGCTGCAGGGGCCGGGCTGTACGCGCGCAGCAACGCCCAGACGTTTATTGAGTACTGCGGATGGCCCTCCCGGGCGAGTCCCTTTTCCAATCGCTGGATCGCCAGCCCGGTGAAAAGGAACCAGAAAACTTGCCCCTGCATCCGAACTAGGCGTCTCCGCCCGACTGCGTCGGGTTCCCTCACTTCATCGTCGTTACTCGCTTCGCTCGCCCTTCGGGCCAGCCTTCGGCTGTTACTCGGCTGCGCTGCGTTTCACGACGATCCCGCTCGGCCTTCCGAAGAGGCGTTATCTGCTGCCTCACCCTCTTGGATAGGTGACTGCTTTCGAGCAGAAGAATTGCCCTCAGGCCCTTCACGACGCCGCTGCGCACACGACCCGAGCGCTGGCCTATACCAAATCCGCCAATGCCACTATCGGTGGGCTTGGGGTTATCGCCACATGGATTTCGCATTTGCTCCCTAGCATCAGCCTCGTCGAGCCGTACCGCGCTTCCTGCGGTGCGCCAGTGTTCTGCGAGGTCCTGTCATGTCCGCCACCCCCTATCTGCAGGCTTGCGAAGTGCGCAAGCGCTTCGGCAGCTTCACCGCCCTGGACGGGGTGTCCCTGGACATCGCCGAAGGCGAGCTGGTGTGCCTGCTGGGCCCCTCCGGCTGTGGCAAGACCACGCTGCTGCGCTGCATCGCCGGGCTGGAGCGCCAGGACAGCGGCGTTCTGTACATGGGCGGGCGGGACATCTCCCACCTGCCGCCCCAGGCCCGTGACTACGGCATTCTGTTCCAGTCCTATGCGCTGTTCCCCAACCTCAGCGTCGAGCAGAACATCGCCTACGGCCTCACCGGCGCCAGCCGTGAAGAGGCCCGCCAGCGCGTGGCGCAGATGCTCGAACTGGTGGGCCTGACCGGCAGCGAGAAGAAGTACCCCGGCCAGCTTTCCGGCGGCCAGCAGCAGCGCGTGGCCCTGGCCCGCGCCCTGGCGCCGTCGCCGTCGCTGCTGTTGCTGGACGAGCCCATGTCGGCGCTGGACGCCCGCGTGCGCGAGCACCTGTGCACCGAGCTGCGCCAACTGCAGAAGCGCCTGGGCATCACCACCCTGATGGTCACCCACAACCAGGACGAGGCCATGCTCATGGCCGACCGCATCGCGGTGATGAACCACGGCCGGGTCGAGCAGTACGACACCCCCGAGACCATCTACCGGCGCCCGGCCACGCCTTTCGTCGCCAGCTTCGTCGGCCAGGGCAACTGGCTGCCCTTCGAGGGTCGCGAGGGGTGCCATGCCCGGGTCGGCGACCTGCGCCTGTGCCTGCCCGAGCAGGCGGGCGAGGGTGCCAGTGGCCAGTTGTTCTGCCGCCCCGAGGCCATCGCCGTGGAGCCTGGCCAGGACGACGACAACCGCTTCCGCGCCCAGGTGCGCGAGATCACCTTCCTCGGCAACCGCTGCCGGGTGAGCTTCGAGCTGGACGCCTTGCCCGGCCACCCGCTGCTGGCCGAGCTGGACCCGGCGCAGATGCCGCGCCTCGGCGGGCCGGACATCTGGGTGGCGCTGCCGTCCCGCAGCCTGCAGGTGTTCGCTTGATGGAGCGCACCCTGGCCCTGCCGCAGAGCGCCCGCCGTCGCTCCGGCAACCTGGGCGACCGCCTGTTCATCCAGGGCGGCAAGTGCCTGTTCCTGGCCTTCCTCGCTGTCGCCGTGGTGCTGCCCCTGGCGGCCATCTTCTGGCGTGGCTTCAGCGGTGAAGCCGGGCAGGGCGGTGGCCTGGTGGCGGCCCGTGAGCTGCTGGCCAGCGCCAACTTCCACTGGCTGCTGGGCAACAGCCTCAAGGTCTCCCTCAGCGTCGCCGCCCTGGTGGTGCCGGTGGCCTACCTGTTCGCCTACGCCCTGACCCGCACGCTGATCCCGGCCAAGGGCCTGTGGCGCGGCATTTCCCTGCTGCCGCTGCTGGCGCCCTCGATGCTGCCGGGGATCGCGCTGATCTACCTGTTCGGCAACCAGGGCCTGTTGCGCGGCTGGCTGCCGGACAACATCTACGGCTTCTGGGGCATCGTCCTGGGCGAGGCCATCTACACCTTCCCCCATGCGCTGATGATCCTCATCTCGGCGCTGTCCCTGGCCGATGGCCGCCTGTTCGACGCCGCCTCCAGCATGGGCGCCGGGCCCTGGAAGGCCTTCCGCAGCATCACCTGGCCGGCCACGCGCCAGGCCGTGTTCGCCGCTTTCTGCCTGGTGTTCACCCTGACCATCACCGACTTCGGCGTGCCGGTGGTGGTGGGCGGCGACTACCAGGTCCTGGCCCTGGAGGCCTACAAGGCGGTGGTGGGGCAGCAGCAGTTCGGTCGTGGCGCGCTGATCGGCATGGTGCTGCTGCTGCCGGCCCTGCTCAGCTTCGGTGTCGATGCCTGGCTGCGCCGGCGCCAGGGCGATGCCATGAGCGGTCGCGCCCAGGTCCACCAGCCCAAGCCCTCGCGCCTGCGCGATGCCGGCTTCCTCGCCCTGGTGCTGCTGGTCTGCGCCGTGCTGCTGGGGGTGCTGGGCATGGCGGTGTACTCCTCGCTGGTGAAGTTCTGGCCCTACAACCTGTCGCTGTCCCTGCGTCACTACGCCTTCGAGGAGGGCGCCGGCGGCGGCTGGCTGGCGTACCGCAACAGCCTGACCCTGGCGACCTGCACCGCGCTGTTCGGCGGCGCGCTGATCTTCACCGGCGCCTGGCTGATGGAGAAGACCCACGGCCAGCGCGCCCTGAACCAGGTGCTGCGCCTGCTCAGCTTCGTGCCCATGGCGGTGCCCGGCCTGGTGCTGGGCCTGGGCTACGTCTTCTTCTTCAACCTGCCGGCCAACCCGCTGCACGGCCTCTACGGCAGCATGACGCTGCTGGTGGTGTGCTCCATCGCGCACTTCCTCACCACCGCGCAGATGACCGCCAGCACCGCGCTGCGCCAGCTCGACGGCGAGTTCGAGGCCGCTGCGCTGTCGCTGAAGATGCCGCTGTACCGCCACTACCTGAAGGTGACGCTGCCCATCTGCCTGCCGGCGCTGCTGGACATCGTCCGCTACCTGTTCGTCTCGGCCATGACCACCGTGTCCGCCGCGATCTTCCTCTACAGCCCGAGCAGCGTGCTGGCCGCCGTCGCCGTGCTGAACATGGACGACGCCGGCAACGTCGGCGGCGCGGCCGCCATGTCCACCCTCATCCTGCTCACCTCGGCGGCCGTCTCGCTGCTGCTGGCCGGGGCCTCGCGCGGCCTGCTGCGCCGCTCCCAGGCCTGGCGCCAGACCGCGCCCGGCCACTGATCCACGGAGATCCCCATGCATTACCAGACCCCCACGCACCTGCAGGCCGCCATCCTCGACTGGGCCGGCACCGTGGTCGACTTCGGCTCCTTCGCCCCCACGCGGATCTTCGTCGAGGCCTTCGCCAGCTTCGACGTCGAGCTCAGCCTGGAGGAAGCGCGCGGCCCCATGGGCATGGGCAAGTGGGACCACATCCGTACCCTGTGCGACGTGCCGGCCATCGCCGCGCGCTTCGAGCGCCGCTTCGGCCGGCTGCCCACGGACGCGGACGTGACCGCGATCTACGAGCGCTTCATGCCGCTGCAGATCGCCAAGGTCGGCGAGCACTCGGCGCTGATCCCCGGCGCCCTGGACGCCATCGCCGCCCTGCGCCAGCGCGGGCTGAAGATCGGCACCTGCTCCGGCTACCCCAGGGTGGTGATGGACAAGGTGGTGGAGCTGGCCGCCGAGGCCGGCTACCGCCCGGACCACGTGGTCGCCACCGACGAGGTGCCCAGGGGCCGCCCGAGCCCGGCCCAGGCCCTGGCCAACGTCATCGCCCTGGGGCTGGACGACGTGGCCGCCTGCGTGAAGGTGGACGACACCGAGCCCGGCATCCTCGAAGGCCGCAGCGCCGGCATGTGGACCGTGGCGCTGCGCTTCTCCGGCAACTTCCTCGGGCTGGACTTCGCCACCTACCAGGCCCTGCCGGCCGCGCGCCTGGCCGAGGAGCGTGCCCGTATCGACGCACTGTTCGCGCCGAGCCGCCCGCATTACCTGATCGACACCATCGCCGACCTGCCGGAGGTGATCGACCTGATCAACGCCCGCCTGGCACGAGGCGAAACCCCTGCCAACGCCTAACCACAGCAAGCCAAACCCGACCCCAGCACACCAACCCAAGGAGCTTCACATGTTCAAGCGTCTCGCCTTCGCTGCCGCCGTTGTCGCAGGCTTCGCCCTGCAGGCCCAGGCCGCCACCGAGCTGACCGTCTACACCGCCCTGGAGGCCGAGCAGCTGGCGGCCTACAAGAAGGCCTTCGAGAAGGAAAACCCGGACATCGAGATCAAGTGGGTGCGTGACTCCACCGGCATCATCACCGCCAAGCTGCTGGCCGAGAAGGAACGCCCCCAGGCCGACGCTGTGTGGGGCCTGGCCGCCTCCAGCCTGGCCATCCTCGACACTCAGGGCATGCTGGAGCACTACGCGCCCAAGCACCTGGACAGCATCGGCGCCAACTACCGTGACGCTGCCAATCCGCCGGCCTGGGTCGGCATGGACGTGTGGGCCGCCACCATCTGCTTCAACACCGTCGAAGCCGAGAAGCAGGGCCTGACCAAGCCCGGTAGCTGGGAAGACCTGACCAAGCCCGAGTACAAGGGCAAGATCGTCATGCCCAACCCGGCGTCCTCCGGCACCGGTTTCCTCGACGTCAGCGCCTGGCTGCAGACCTTCGGCGAGAAGCAGGGCTGGGCCTACATGGATGCGCTGCACCAGAACATCGGCCAGTACGTCCATTCCGGCTCCAAGCCGTGCAAGCTGGCCGCCGCCGGTGAGTTCCCCATCGGCATCTCCTTCGAATACCCGGCCGTGCAGCTCAAGCGCCAGGGCGCGCCGCTGGACATCGTCCTGCCGAAGGAAGGCCTGGGCTGGGAGATCGAAGCCACCGGCATCGTCAAGGGCACCGACAAGCTCGACGCCGCCAAGAAGCTCGCCGACTTCTCCGCCAGCCCCGCCGCGATGGACCTGTACAAGGAGAACTTCGCCGTCCTCGCAGCCCCCGGCATCGCCAAGCCGCAGACCGAACTGCCCGCCGACTACGAGCAGCGCCTGATCAAGAACGACTTCGCCTGGGCTTCGAAGAACCGCGATAGCATCCTCGCCGAATGGCGCAAGCGGTATGACGGCAAGTCGGAGAAGCTGCCGCAATAAACGCTCGTCCACCCAGCAAGGAGTCACCTGCGATGCGCCCGGTCATGCTGTTCGGCTTCACCTCACTGTTGGTCCTGACGCTGCCCTGCGGGGCGGCTGACGAGGGCCTCGTGCCCAGCCAGCGCCAGTTGCGTGAAGCCTGCAGCATGAGCGGTTCGCAAGCGGCCCTGAACGCCTGCCTGCACGAGAAGCTGGGCGACAGCCAGCACGCCGTCGAGCGAGCCGAGTCGGCCCTGTTCGCAGCGTTCGAGCGGTGGGACGAGGACGCTGAACAGGTCCGCACCGGCCAAGGCCGCGCACGTGCTGCCCGCCAATCATTCATCGAGTACCGGGAGCGCCAATGCGCCCTGGCCGCGTCGGTCGGTGGCGGTGCCATCGGCCATGCGCTGGAGGCCCGGCGCCTGGCCTGTACCGCCGAGCTGAACTACCAGCGCGCGCAGCAACTGGAAGCGCTGGCCCGTGAACTGCCGGCGAGGCTGTCTTCCTGACGTGAACGCTCCTGGGCGGACTCGATGATCCCGTGTCGTCACGCGCCTGTCCCGTTCCCGGGGCAGGCACGTGACGGTCACACCTGACCCATAGGATTCCCGCAATGCCCATCCACGACACCGATATCGCCATCGTCGGCGCCGGTATCCTCGGCCTTTCCCACGCCTATGCCGCTGCACGGCGCGGCCTGCAGGTGACGGTTTTCGAACGCAGCGAGCACCCCCTGGGCGCCTCGGTGCGCAACTTCGGCCAGGCGCTGATCACCGGCCAGGCACCGGGCCCGATGCTGGACCTGGCCCGGGAGGCCCGACCGATCTGGGCGCACCTCGCCGAGTCGGCCGGCTTCCACATCCGCCGTCAGGGCTCGCTGCTGTTCGCCCGCGACGAAGCCGAAGAGCAGGTGCTCGACGCCTTCTGTGCCGGCCGCGCGCGGGAGCACGGCTACACCGTCGAACTGCTGCGTGGCGAACGCCTGGCGGCGCTGTACGACGGCCGCTTCGCCCACCACCGCGCCGCGTTGCACGGTGCCGATGACCAGCAGCTCTACTCCCGCGAGGCGCTGCCGGCCCTGGTGGCCTACCTGCGTGAGCAGATGGGCGTGACCTTCCACTTCTCCACCCTGGTGCGCGACGTCGAACCCCAGCGTGTGCACACCAGCGCCGGCAGTTGCCGCGCCGAGCAGATCATCGTCTGCTCCGGCCATGACTACCTGACGCTGCTGGCCGAGCCGATGGCCGCCCTGCAGCCCCAGGTGTGTCGCCTGCAGATGCTGCGGGTGCGCCCCGCACGTGCCATCGGCCTCGACCATGCCGTGCTGACCGGCCTGAGCTGCACTCACTACGGCGCCTTCGCCGACCTGCCCGAAGCCATTGCCCTGCGCGAGCAGATCCAGGCCCGCCGGCCGGAACTGATCGAGCACGGCATCCACCTGCTGGTGAGCCCCACGCCCCACGGTGACCTGATCGTCGGTGACTCCCATGACTACGGCCGCGATGCCTCGCCGTTCAATGCCGAAGCGGTGGACAGCCTCATGCTGGACCTGGCCGAGCACACCCTCGGTGAACGGCTGCAGGTGGTGGAGCGCTGGCAGGGCGTGTACGGCGCCCGTGGCCCGGCGCCGTTCAGCGTCATCCAGCCCGAGCCGGGCATCACCGCCGTGCTGATGCACACCGGCCTGGGCATGAGCATCGGCCCTGCGCTGGGCGAACGCACCGTCGCGAGATGGATGGCGTGAAACCAGAGGTTTGCACCCAGGCTCCGGGGCCTGGGTGCAGGTTCAAACAGCGCTTGAGTTGTTGATGCCGGCGTTGTCTTGAGCCGCCGCGTGGCGGCCTACAGCCGGAAGGCAGACATTTCCTGCGCCAGCTCCTCCGAGAGCTGCCGCAGTGACTGGCAGCTCTCGACGCAGCTCTGGAGATCGCTGCGGGCCGCTTTTGCCAGGTCAGCTACGTTGGTGATGTTGTGGCTGATGTCATCGGTGGTGATGGATTGTTCCTCGGTGGCGGTGGCTGCCTGCCGATTCATGTCACTGATCGCCTCGATCTGCTCGGCGATAACCTTGAGCGATTGACGGGTCTTCAAGGCTTCCTGAACGCCGTTGTCCGTGGCGCTCTGGCCGGTCTGCATGGACGCAACAGCGTCTTCTGCGCCCTTCTTGAGGCCAGCGATCATTTGCTGAATCTCGTCGGTGGACCCTTGGGTCCGGCCTGCGAGGGTGCGCACTTCGTCGGCCACCACGGCGAAGCCACGTCCCATTTCGCCGGCCCGAGCAGCCTCGATTGCGGCGTTGAGGGCAAGCAGGTTGGTTTGTTCGGAAATGCTGCGAATCACCGCGAGCACCTGATCGATCGACGCTACCTGAGAGGCCAATTGGCCCACCGCGTCCGATGCATGGCTGATGTCGCTCGCCATGCTTTCAATGCGCCGGCTGGATTCGTTCACGGCGTTTCCCGCCGACTGCACCTCAGTCAAGGCCCTCTGGCTGGCCTTCGCGGCCTGGTTGGCGCTACCGGCAATCTCTTGCACCGTCGCTGCCATTTCATGCACAGCGGTGGCCATCATTTCGGACATCTCGGATTGCTGCCGACTTCTCTGGCTCGCACTGGAGACCGAGTTGGAAATCTGCTCGATCGAACCAAGCAGGGATCTGCTGGTTCTCAAGGATTTCTCGATCATGGCTTTGAGGGTCGTGTTCATGGTGTGGAGGTTTTCCATGACGCTACCTGAGCCGTAGGCCGGAAACCTGATGGCCAGATTGCCCTGACTCAACGCCGTTACCACTTGATCCAGCTCGGTTGGAGAGGCTCCCAGCAATGCTTTCAGCCGGAGGCTGTTGACGAAGATGAGTGCGGCGATCGCCGCCAGCAGCCCTGCGAGTACTCCGATGAAGAGTTGCTTGGCAGCCGTCATGGCATGGAACGAATCATTCACGGCGGCCTCGGTCCGGGCATTCAGGAGTACGAAGAAGTCGTCGACCGGCTTCATGATCCTGGCCTTGTAGCGGTGATAGTCCTTGCTGTGCAGCAGATCCCGCGCCAGGGCAAGATCGGGCTCGCCTTTCACGACGTAGTTCCCGGTGCTGTCGGCAAAAAGGCCTTTCACGGCACTCATCGCCTTGACCTCTGTTTGCACCAGGTCATTCGAGTTGGCTTGGGCTTCCTGCAACTTGGCGAACTCTTCGGGCGTGAATCCCGCGGCTTTCATCAGGTCGGTGAGGGCAACCGCTGAGGTGTCCTCTCGCGGCTTGGTATCCCCAGCTGCAACGAAGTCCCAGTAGATCCGCTCATAATTCCGCGGGCGTGGGGCCTTGCCATTGCGGATGTCCAGCACCTGCATGTACTGGCGCTCGTACTCTGGGTCAGCGGTCACAACGTAGGTGCGTGCCAGTCGTGTCAGGTCATCCGAGCTCTGGCGCAGCTCGTCAGCCAGCAGGTAGGACTGGTAGCGGTTCTCCGCGACAGAGATGAAGGCATTCATCGCTTGGGTCATGGAGTAGTAGGAGTAGAGCAGTAGCAGTGCGCTCACTCCGATAACCCCAATCAAGGTCTTCAGCCACAGGTCGATTGTCTTTCGTGATCTAGACATGATGCTTTCCTGTCGTGGGTAAAGCGTGAGTCGCTAATCCCCAGGCTAGACCAGTTCCCGCAGGTGGCGAGCTTTGCCGAGTGAGCGTCATGAGGTGGAGCGACCATCGGTCGACGTCAGATGGGCGCGTGCGCCGGTGCTCCCGATGCACGCTGCCGTTGTCGTTGTGGCGTCGAGAACACCCTCAATGCCCATCAGCTTGCACAGGCTGGCTTGCCCGGGTGTTCCGAAAGCCAGCTAGTCCAGGCGCTTGCTCACGCGCTTGACCGCCACCCCCAGCACCACCAGGGTGAACAGCAGCAGCGCGGCGATCTCCGGCCAGAGGTCCGCGAGGCTGGCGCTGCGCAGCATGATGCCGCGTGCCAGGCGCAGGAAGTGGGTGAGGGGCATCAGCTCGGCGAGCCACTGGGCGAGGCGCGGCATGCCGGCGAAGGGGAACATGAAGCCGGACAGCAGGATCTGCGGCAGGAAGATGAAGAAGGCCATCTGCATGGCCTGGAACTGGCTGCGGGCGAGGGTGGAGATGAACACCCCCAGGCTCAGGCTGGCGAACACGAACACCAGCGAGGCGCCATAGAGCGCCAGCAGCGAGCCGCGCACCGGCACCTCGAACAGCCAGCGTCCCACCAGCAGGATCACCGTCACCTGCAGCAGGCCGATGCCGACGAAGGGCAGCACCTTGCCCAGGGTCAGCTCCCAGGGCGACACCGGGGTGGTGATCAGCAGTTCCATGTTGCCGCGTTCCCGCTCGCGGACCAGGGCGATGGCGGTGAACAGCACCATGGTCATGGTGAGGATCACCCCGATCAGTCCCGGTACCGTGTTCAGCGGCGCCAGGCGTTCGGGGTTGTAGAGGTTCACCACCTCCACTCCGGTGGCGCGGGGCCAGCCGGGCAGCGGGTAGGCGGCCAGTTGGCGGGCGGAGGCCTGTACCACCTGGTCGGAACCGTCCACCACCAGTTGCAGGGGCGGCCGGTCGCGCCGTTGCAGGCGCGCCTCGAAGTCCCGGGGGATCACCAGGGCCGCGCTGATCGCGCCTTCGGCGAACAAGCGGTCGAGCTGCTGCGCCGTGGCCAGGTGGTAGCGGAAGTCCAGCACCTGGCTGGCGCCCAGCTCGGCGATCACCTCCCGCGAGCGGGCGCTGTCGGCCTGGTCCAGCACGGCGGCATGGAGGTTGCGCACATCCATGTTGATGGCGTAGCCGAACAGCACCAGTTGCAGGATGGGGATGCCGACGATCATGGCGAAGGTCAGCCGGTCGCGGCGCAGCTGGCGCAGCTCCTTGAGCACGATGGCCCCGAGCCGGCGCAGGTTCATGGGCGGGCCTCGGCGTGGGAGGTGGGGCGCTGGGTGACGGTGACGAACACGTCCTCCAGGTTGGCGTCGGTGTCGCGCACGTTGGCGTCGATGCCGGCCTTCTCCAGCAGCCGGACGATGCAGTCACGGGCATCGGCCGCGGCGCTGAGCACCCGCAGGCTGGCGCCGATCTGCGCCAGGGCCAGCACTTCCGGCTGCCCTTGCAGCGCGCGCTGGGCCTGCCGGGGTTGGGCGCACTCCACCAGCAGCGGCCGGCCGGGCAGGGCGTCCATCAGCTCGGCGGGGCTGCCGTCGGCCACCAGGCGGCCGGCGTCGAGAATGCCCAGGCGGGTGCAGCGCTCGGCTTCGTCCATGTAGTGGGTGGACACCAGCAGGGTGGTGCCGGCCTCGGCCAGCTCGAACAGCGACTCCCAGAACTCCCGGCGTGACTGCGGGTCAACGGCGCTGGTGGGCTCGTCCAGCAGCAGCAGGTCGGGCTTGTGCAGCACCGCCCCGGCGAGGGCCAGGCGCTGCTTCTGCCCGCCGCTGAGGGTGCCGGCCAGTTGCCGACGGCGGTCGCCGAGCCAGTAGCGCTCCAGCAGTTCGTCGATGCGCCGGCGTGCTTGGGCGCGGTCCAGCCCCTGGACGGCGGCGAGGAAGTCCAGGTTCTCGGCGACGGTCAGGTCTTCGTAGAGGGAGAACTTCTGCGTCATGTAGCCGATGCGCCGCTTGAGGGCCTCGGCGTCCTCGGGGATGCGGCAGCCGAGCACCTCGATCTGCCCGGCGCTGGGCAGCAGCAGCCCGCAAAGCATACGGATGGTGGTGGACTTACCGCAGCCGTTGGGGCCGAGGAAGCCGAACACTTCGGCGCGGTTCACCTGCAGGTCGAGGCTGTCCACGGCGGTCAGCTCGCCGAAGCGCTTGGTCAGGCTCTGGGCACGGATGACCGCTTCGCTGCCGCTCATGGCGCGCTCCAGTAGGCCTGCAGGGGCAGGCCGGCGGGCAGGCGGCGCGCGTCGTCACCCTGCAGCAGCAGTTCGGCACGGTAGGCGAGGCGGCTGGCGTCGTCACCGGTGAGGGCGTAGTAGGGCGTGAAGGCGGCTTCGCTGGCGATGCGGCGGACCTGGGCGTCGAAGGGCGTGGCGATGCCTTCCACCTGCACCTGCAGGTGGTCTCCGATGGCCAGGCGCGGGCGCTGGGAGGCGGGCACGTAGACCCGCGCGTAGGGCGCCTCACCCACCAGCAGGCTGGCCAGTTCGGCACCGGCCGGGGGCTGGTCGCCGGGCTTGTAGGGCAGGGCGTCGACACGGGCGTCGCGCGGGGCGCGCAGGGTCAGGCGCTCGCGGGTGATGCGCAGTTGGGCGACGCGGCCCTCCGCCGCCTGCACCCGGGCTTCGGCCTGGTGCAGTTGTTCCGGGCGGGTGCCGTTGAGCAGCTCGCGCAACTGGGCGTTGGCGCTGTTCACACTGGCGCGGGCCTGGTCGCGGGCGGCACGGGCGCGGTCCAGGTCGGCGATGGCCACCTGGCGGCGTTCATAGAGGGCGGCGATGCGGGTGAAGCTGCGCTCGGTATCGGTCAGCTCGGCCTGGTAGCGGGCCAGGCTGGCGCGGGCCGCGTCGATGGTTTCTTCCCGGGAGCCGTTGCGCAGCTCGTCGAGGCGGGCGCGGGCGGCGGCCAGGTCGCCCTCGGCTTCGGCCAGGCGGGCATCGGTGCGGCGCGGGTCGAGTTCCAGCAGCACCTGGCCGGCGCTGACCTGTTCGCCTTCGGCCACGTGCCAGGCCAGGATCGGCTCGGAGGCCTCGGCGGGTACGGCGATGCGGTCCCATTCCAGGGTGCCGAGCAATTGCGGCGGCGCGGGCTTGCAGGCGGCCAGCAGGGCCAGGCCGAGCAGAAGGAGCGGGCGGGTGTTCATGGGCACATCTCCAGGCCCCGTTCCAGCAGGGCCAGTACGTGGTTGACCAGGGCCTCGTCGTCGAGGTCGTCACTGGCGAAGATGCCGCGCCAGAGCGAGCCGGCGGCGTAGGGCAGCATCACCAGGCCGAGCAGCGATACCACCAGCAGGCGTGGGTCCAGGTCCGGGTTGAGATGCCCGTCGTCGCGTGCGGCGGCGAAGCGCCGGGCCAGTTGCACCGGCAGCAGCGGGGCGAAGCGGGTCAGCACCACTTCGCGCAGGGCGCCGCCTTCGCAGAGCACTTCGCGCACCCACAGCGGCGGCAGCCAGGGGTGCTGCGAGAGGGTCGCGCTGAGCCCGCGAACGAAGGCCCGGACCAGTTCGCGGGGCTCGTTCCCAGGCGTCGCCAGGCGTTGCACCATCCCCATCAGCAGGGGCTGCAGGCGCTCCTCCACCACAGCGTCCAGCAGGCGTTCGCGGTTGCCGAAGTGGTAGTTGAGCAGCGCCGGGGTCACGCCCGCATGCTCGGCGATGTCGCGCAGGCGGGTGGCTTGCACGCCGGCCTGGGCGAAGCACTGGATGGTGCTGTCGAGCAGGCGCTCGCGCAGGTCGGGGGCGTCTCCGCTGGGGCGTCCGGGGGTACGGCTGCGGGTCATGGGGCAGGCTCCGGGGGCGAATGGGCTTAATTAAATCCTGATTTAAATAATTCGCAAGCGGGCTGATGCGCGTATTCGAGGGGGAACTCGGGGCGGGTTGGCTCAGTCAGCTCTGGGGAGACCCATCGAGAGGGGAGAACCGGCCATGACGCTCTGGATCATCAGCTACCACAAGGACAACAACACTTCGACGCTTGAGCTGGAGGCGCCCGAGCGGCCGACACCGGAACAGGCGTGCGCGGCGCTGCTGGACTGGGCGGAGGACCATCTGCCGGCAGGGGAATACGCCGGCAGCGAGGCGCCAAGCCGGGAGCCAGCGATGCGCCTGCTCAAGCGCTATGGCGTGACCCTCACGGGGATCGCGGCTCGCTAGCAGGTCGCTGAGAACTCGCTGCATTGCCACTTCGGCGTTGAAAACGCCCTGAAAATGCGCGCTCACCCTACAAAAACTGTGCTTCTCCGACGATTGCCGCCCCTTGCCCCGGTGGACCGGGGCAAGGGGCGGGTTCAGGCGCGGGATGGTCGACGGGGCGGTGGGTAGCTCAGTTCCTGCTCGACAGTGCCGTCTTCGCTGTGGATCAGCACCGTGCCGGCACGCTTTTCCATGAAGGCCTCGATGGCCTCCAGCAGTCGCTCCCGTTCGGCAGCGGTCTTCGACGGGCGGGTCGCGCCTTCCTTGCGCAGCTCCCAGCCCTTGTCCGTTGGGGTGATGTGGTAGCAGCCCATGCAACTCTCCTGGTGCTCGTATTGGTGTTTCCGGACTACGTGCCCCTCCCTGGGCATTGACTACCGGCGCTCATAAGAGTCGCCGGATGTTTCCGGGTTCCGCAAGCGATGCGACTCAGCGCTGCGACGAATGCGCCCGCGCTCCACTTCGCAGACGTGGCAGTGCAGGTGGCGTGCATCCGCCGGTATCCACAGGTCTTCGAGCCCGTCGCGGTCATCGCCCGGCGGGGCTTCCAGCATCCGCTCCAGTTCGCTGATGAGTTGCGCGCACAGGGTTTCGAACTGCGCCCGGTCGGCCCTGCGCCCGCGCGCTGCCTATCCACCGGGGCCGCTCGTGCCCCTGCACATCCAGCCCTGGCCGGCGTCGTCCCGTTCCTACGCGGTAATAGGACGCTATCCAGAACACCGCCCCTCATCTTCAACCCGCCCCGGCCGACCTTGATGGGAATACCCAAAAGGAGAGGTCGCCATGGAAATCAACAGCAGCCTGCCGCTCTGGACCACCCGCTCGGACACCCGTCTCGCTGAAGTCACCAAGGCGGCAGAGTCGACGCGCACGGTGGTCACACCTCAGGAGCGGCCGCAGGAGGATCTGGACAGCTTTATCGAGGCGCGAACCTATGACCGGCTGGGGCAATTGCCTTCAGGCCCGAACATCGCCAGCGATTTCGAGATATGGATATCGGAGCAGGTGAAGCGCCCACCCAAGGAGAATGCCCGTCCGCTGGAGCAGATAAATGCAGAACTCAATGCGACACATGCGGGTTTTCAGGAACTCTACGGCAAGATGCTGCGGGAACTGTCAGGGCGGGAGCCGGTCATGCCTGACGGGATGGTGGGGATATCGGTGGATGGTCAGGGGAAGATCATTGTGCGTAACCACAACGGACTGCTGCGGGATGATGTGGCGCAACGCCTGTCGGCACGGATGAATGCTTCTGAAGAGTTGCTACGGTACGCCAATCGATATGTGGAGCTGGCCATTGAGCGCGTTGAGTCAGACATGAACGTGAACTTTGATGGCTTGGGTCGTTACCACTTGGACAAGGAAAATTTCTCGAGTGTCGTAACGGCTATGGAGTTCAATAGCCTTCAAGGCCATCTGCTTTCATGGGGTGTTATACGTTACGGGTATTGGACGGAGCCAAAACTTTATACAACTGCGTAGAGTGGTTGTGCGGGCCGTTGCTGGCCCGCACGAATTAAAAGATCAGCGCTCACTTTTCAGTAGTGTTTGATGGCATAAGTGTCCAAGGAATATCGGGGTTTCGGGGTTGCCGACACCTATGCTCGGGTCTTCATTCAGCCTTAAGAACCATGCACCGTAGTCATAAGCAGTTCTCCACGTATTTTTATAGCGCCCAGAGTAATCAATGAAAGTGGTGTTCCACCCTCCGTGGCAAGCACCTAAATCAATTGTCCCTCTTGCCCAGCCGTTTACGTTTGTTCTGGATGGGTGGGCGATATAGGGTGTTTCACCCGAGCGAATACGCTGAGCTAAATACAAGGTCGGAGTGACGCCTGTTAAAGGGTTTCCAGTGCTATCCGTCAAAAGCATTGACCAACTTAATGTCTTGTAAGCTTGGGTGGTCATGTATTGTTGCCATGGCGCCAGAGGTGCGGAATAAGGTACGCGCAGTACGTCGGATTCTCCCCCTACGTAGTTATTGCGCATGTAAGGACGTGATCCGATTGTCAGCCGGTAAAGTGGATAGGGTCTCCAGGCGATTGCTGGATTAGGTCGTACTCGAACTAGCAGCGTTTGCTGTGGCGACATTTCATTGATATTGATGCCGACATCCACACGCTGCTGTTGCCAAGCGCCATCTTTATATATTTCCAAAAGCCAGCGATTACTCGTCCCAGCCTCTTTACCCGCCAACATAAGTCGCAGCGCTTGCCCGCGAACACTGGTGAATTCGTAATAGTCGTAGTCCCAGGCACTGTCCGAGTTGCCCGTGATGACGTTCAGGGTGTCGGGCAGGACGGTGGCCGACTCGGGGCTGTCGTTGGGTTCATAGGCATCGATTGGAGCGGCGACCAGTGCGCCGAAGCCGATAGGCGAGCCGTCCGAGACATGAGCATTCATCAGCCAGTAGTACTGGCCGGGAGGCGTGACGGCGAGGATCGATTCGTCTGCATTGCCGGGTTGGTTGGAATGCCCGACCAGTTGGAGGTTGCCGTTACCGACGTCTCTCAGCAGGAACAGCTCGAAGTCAGAACCAGCGCTCTGCCCGGTGACGACGGCTTCGGTCTTGGAGTACTGGCCGATTTCGAAGTGGTAGCAGTAGCTGCCGCCTTGCTGCACACCGGAAAGGGTGTACAGCTGGTTGATTGAGAGCGATGTGCAAAGAGGGGTGTAAGCGTTGTTGCGTGCTTGCAGGCCGTTGCTTCTGCTCAGGGGAGTCGAGTTGGTAGCTGGCGCTGCCTGATCAGATGCCTCCTGCGCCGGTACCGACGGGACCGGGGGAGTAGCGGGCAGGTTGCCGGGCAATGGCACCTGCCGCAGGACGGCGGGTGGCGCAGCATGGGACTCGGCAGTGAGGGTACTGCCCGAGGGGAGCTTGGGGGGATCGGCCAGCGAGTGGGAAGCATGGGCTCCAAGCATGGCCAGCAGCAGAAGCTGGGGCGCGTGGAGCGTGGTTTTGAGGGGTGACATCAGGTTCATCCTTGTCTCTGTTGGAGGGCGAACGCAGATGCTAGGGCGACCCTGTAGATCCCCATTCGGTGGGGTCACCAGTGGTTTTGGCCGCGGGATGTGGGGAAGTGCTTGCAGTACAAGGCGTCGCGGGAAATGCGTAAAGAAATCTGACTGGCAATTTGCCAGCAGGCACATCAGGCTCCAGCCTCATCCTTCACGCTGATAGGCGAAATGAAGGGGGGGCATGCCGCTGAGGTAGGCAAAGCCTGGTCCAACAGCGCATTTTTTGTCGTCGTCATGGCTGCCTTTCGGCAGCCTCACCCGCTCTCCAGCACAAACATCCCCACCTGCGGCGCCGGGCTCAGCCAGTGGCGGGCGAGGTGCCAGCCGGATTGGGCGGCCATGTCGGCGATGCCCTCCAGGCTGTACTTGTGCGAGCACTCGGTGTGCAGCCGCTCGCCGGCGGTGAAGTGGAAGTGCTGGCCGGCGGCGCTCACCCGTTGGTCCCGCTGGCTGACCAGGAACATCTCCATGCACTGCGCCTGCGGATTCCAGCGGGCCAGGTGCTGGAAGGCGTCGAGGTCGAAGGTGCCGCCCAGTTCGCGGTTGATGCGGGCCAGCAGGTTCTTGTTGAACTGGGCGGTGATGCCGTCCCCGTCGTCGTAGGCCGCTTCCAGGGTGGCCAGGTCCTTCTGCATGTCCAGCCCGAGGATCAGCCGTGAGTCGCGGCCCAGGTAGCGGCGCACCGAGCGCAGGAAGCGCAGGGCCTCCGGCGGGCTGAAGTTGCCCAGGGTGGAGCCGGGGAAGAACGCCACGCGAGGGCGCGAGGCCACGGCAGGCGGCAGGTGCGGCAGGTGACCGAAGTCGCCGACCTGGGGCAGGACCCGCAGCTTCGGGTAGGCCGCCTCCAGCATGACGGTGGCCTTGCGCAGGGCCGATTGCGAGATGTCGATGGGCAGGTAGACGCCCACCTGCGGGGCGGCGTCCAGCAGCAGGCGGGTCTTCAGGCTGGCACCGCTGCCGAACTCCACCAGGGCGGCGCCCCGTGGGATGACGCTCGACAGCTCCCCGGCAATGGACTCCAGCAGCGCCGTTTCCATGCGCGTGGGGTAGTACTCGCGGGTGCGGCAGATGGCCTCGAACAGCTCCGAGCCCGTGGTGTCGTAGAAATACTTGGGCGGCAGGCTCTTGTTCCGGGCGCCCAGCCCGGCGCGCACGTCCTCGGCGAAAGAGGTGTCGGCCCCGGCTTCCAGCGGTGCGCCGGTCAGATCCCGGGCCAGGCGCAGACCGGCGAACATCCAGCGCTGATGCGGGTAGAAGAAATTGCGATAGCTCACCCGGGCATGGCCGGCCGGGGTGATGCTGGCGCCGCCGCGCAGCACCATCTGGCTGACCATGAACTTGCCGTTGTATTCGCCCACCGCGCCTGCGGAGGGGCGGAAGCCGGGGTAGGGCGCGTAGGCGCTCGCTGTCCATTGCCAGGCACTGTCTTCCACCTGGCCCAGCACACCGCTGCGGGCGGCCACTTCCCATTCCGCTTCGCTGGGCAGACGCGCCTCGGCCCACAGCGCATAGGCACAGGCCTCGTAGTAGCTGATGTGGCGCACCGGCGCGTCGGGCGCCAGCGGGCGCAGGCCGCCCAGGCCCAGCTCCTGCCAGCCATCGCCCTGGCGCTGCCAGTACAACGGCGCCCGCCAGCCCTCGGCCTGGACCCGTGCCCAGCCATCGGCCAGCCAGAGGTCGGGGCGCTGGTAGCCGCCGTCGTCGATGAAGGCCTGCCAGTCGCCGTTGGTCACCAGGCGATCACAGATCTGGAAGGGCTGCAGGTAGGTGGTGTGCCGTGGCCCCTCGTTGTCGAACGCGAAACCGTCGCCATCGTGCCCCACTTCCACCAGCCCGCCCGGCAGCGAGACGAAGCGCCCGGGCCGGTCGCCCTCCGGCTCGTGCCAGCGTGGATCGTAGGCCGGCGACAGAGGTGAGCGGCTGAACAGGTGCAGCACGTCCATCAGCAACAGTTCCTGGTGCTGCTCCTCGTGGGCCAGGCCCAGTTCCAGCAGGGCCAGGTCGGGCTCGGCGAGCTCGGGGATGAGCCGTTCCATGTGCGCATCCACATGGGCCCGGTAGGCCAGTACCTCATGCAGGGGCGGCCGAGTCAGCAGGCCGCGCTCGGGGCGGGGCTGCCGAGGGCCGATTGCCTCGTAGTAAGAGTTGAAGAGGTAGGCGTAGGCCGGTTCGAACACCCGGTAACCCGTCAGGCGCGGTAGCAGGAAGGTTTCGAAGAACCAACTGGTATGGCCCAGGTGCCACTTGCTCGGGCTGGTGTCCGGCATGGACTGCACCACCATGTCCTCTTCGCCAAGGGGCGCCACCAGGTTTTCGCTCTGGCGACGGACGTGCCGGTAGCGCTCAAGGTACGGGGTGCTGTTCATCGCTGTTCTCTCAGTGCTGTGGGCAGGACTGTTGGATGCACGGCGGTGCGGCAGGGAGTGTGAGTGTAGTGCTGCGGGGGGAAGTTGGGGTGCGATGCGTCAGCGGCTGGATGGTTTATTGATAAATCAGGTTATGAATCTGATATAAATCATTGAAATACAAGCATTTAAATCTCAAGAAATGCAACAAACCAGTCGGCGGACCTCGATCGGCTCTCCCTATTCCGAGTGCTTTACTTGGTTATGGTGATCTTATGTGATGCTTTACATCACAAAATAATCATAACTAGTTGATTAAAATGATTATTATTCTTCGTGTGAAATGAGTGATGTCAGGGCTTGAGCAATCGCCGACGCTCCCGCTGGCCGTTCCTCGCTCAACCTGAATCTTGTCACCGGCCCCTGGTCCACTTAGAGGGCAACCGGAGGAAATCACCATGAAATCGAACAAGCCGAGCGCCCGTATCCATAACGTCAGCTCCTGCTGGCGCATGGCCAGGTGCGGCGCTTGGCGAAGCGGCAGGCGGCCAGGGCCAGGGTCGTGCCCGGCCACCTGATGAGTCCGACTGGGGCAGGGCGGTGGCGTTCGGGTTTTCTGCCCGGGCGGGCGGCTCAGTCCAGCGGGCCGAACACCTGGCGGTAGCGCTCGCGACTCTGGGGCGTTTCACGGCTGAAGCGCAGCTCCAGGCCCCGGGGGTTGCGCACCGGCGTACCGGCCAGTGCGTGCCAGCCGCTGCCGTCAGCCCAGGTGCGCAACTGGAAGTCGCCGATGCCCTCCAGCACCGTCACCGCGCGCCCCAGGGGCGGCAGTGGGTAGCGCTGCGCCGGGGCGGAGGTGGCGCGCCGCAGCACGCCGCCTTCCACCCACCAGCGCACCCGTTGCAGGGCGCCGGGCTGGCCGGGGGCACGGCGCACCAGTTCCAGTCGGGTGGGCAGCCGGCCGCCGCCGCGTACCTGCACCGCCGCCAGGCGCTCGGCGGGCGGCGGCGGCTCGTCCGCCCGGCGCGGGGGCTCCAGTTCCACCCCGGCGCGCTGGTCCAGGTCCCGCTGCAGTTGGTTCAGCGCCCGCAGCAGGGCGTCGTCCCGCTCCGTGGCCAGGCGCAGGTGCTCGTCGGCCCGGCTGACGCTGTCCAGGCCGCGCCAGGCGATCAGTGCCACCACCGCCATCAGCAGGATCGCCACCATCACCTCGATCAGGGTGAAGCCCCGCTGGCGCGCCATCATTCCAGCTCCAGGCGGCCGTCGGCGCCGCGCACCAGGGCGACCCGGTTCACCCCGTCGGACAATTCCACCCGTGCCGGGCTGCCCAGCCATTCGGCGTCCAGCAGCAGCCGAGGCGGGGTCGCCCGCACCCGCGCGCCGGCCAGTTGCCAAGGGCGCGGGCGCAGCGTGGCGTCGCCATCCAGGGCGCTACCGGCCGGTGCGCCCAGGCGGCGGAAGCGGTAGCCGCGCTCGTCCGCCTCCCAGGCGATCACCTCGCCGCCGCTGCGGGCCTCGTCCTGGGCCACCTGCAGCACCAGCACCAGGCGCCGCGCCTCGTCCCGCAGCAGGCGCGCCGGATCGGGACGGATGCTCAACCCCACGGCGGCGCTGGCGATGCCGATCACCACCAGCACCACCATCAGCTCCACCAGGGTGAAACCCCGAGCCCGTGACACAAAACCGTGAAGATCGCCTGCTAGGGTCGGCTGCCTGACCTCAGGGAGGACCGCCCCATGCACTGGACCCGCCGACCCGACCCCGCCGCCCTGGTGCAGGGCGCCGCCATTCTCGCCACCCTCGCGGGCCTGGCCACCTGGTACCTGCTGCTGAGCGACCCGCCGCCCCTGGAGGCCCGCGCCAGCAGCACCGTGGCCCCGCAGGTGGCGGTGCCGGAACAGCCGGCCCGCTGGTTCGCCCGGCGCAGCGACAGCGTCACCCTGCAGGTGACCGGGCTGTTCGCCGGCCCGCGCGGGCGGGTGGCGATCCTCGCCGTGGACGGCGGCAGCCCGCAGCCGTTCCTGGTTGGTGAGCGGCTGGCCGAGGGCGTGTGGCTGGAGGCCATCGAACCCGATGCCGTGGTCATCCGCCGGGGCGAGCGCCGCGAGCGCCTGGCCATTCCGCGCCTGGCCCGGGGGCCGGAGCTGCCGGACCTGCGCTGAGCGCCTCATGGGCGCACCGCCCCGGCGTCCGGCACCGGCAGGCGTGCGTTCAGGCGGGCCAATGGCGGCCCTTCGGCGTCCCGGGGGTGGACCTCCAGGCGCACGCTGAACAGCTCGCCGTCCCGTGTCACCTCGCGCACGCAGGCCAAGCGCAGCCGGCCCTGGTCGCAGTCGCGCACCTCGCGGCCGCCGCGCAGGCGGCCCTGCAACTGCACCTCGGCCAGCTCACTGCGTGCCGCCAGCAATGCCAGCGAACGGTCCCGCAGCAGGCCGCTGCCCTGGGTCGCCACCCCGGCGGCGCGCACCGCCGCCGACATGGCCACGGCGACGATGGCCAGGGCCACCAGCACTTCCACCAGGGTGAAGCCGGCCACGTGGCGGCGGGGGAATCGGGTCATCGCGCGTTCTCCAGGCTGTGCCCGCGACCCTAGCCGGGGTAGCTGACGAAACGGCGACCAATGCTCAGGAGAAGGCCGCTCCCTGGCGCCAGGCACAGCCCCGGAAGCCGCGTCCCAGGGCTGCCGGAGCCGCCAAGCTCCCGAGGATTTTCAATCGGTCTGACATATCCGCTTGGAACAATCCGCTGCATCTGATCGGGCGAGAGCCCGCCGACCGGCAAGGACTGCAGCGAGGAGTAACGGATATGGATGGCGTGCGCCTGGCCTCCCAGCGAGGCTTCACCCTCATCGAGATCATGGTGGTGGTGGTGATCCTCGGGGTCCTTGCCGCGATGGTGGTGCCCAAGGTGCTCGACCGGCCGGACCAGGCCCGCGCCACCGCCGCCCGCCAGGACATCGCCGGGCTGATGCAGGCCCTCAAGCTCTACCGCCTCGACCAGGGCCGCTACCCCAGCCAGGCCCAGGGCCTCAAGGTGCTGGTGGAAAAGCCTGCCGACGCCGCCAGCAGCAATTGGCGCGCCTACCTCGAACGCCTGCCCAACGACCCCTGGGGCCGGCCCTACCAGTACCTCAACCCGGGTGCCAACGGCGAAGTGGACGTGTTCTCCCTGGGGGCCGACGGCCAGCCCGAAGGCGAGGGCGTGAGCACCGACATCGGCTCCTGGCAGCTCTGAACGTGGGCCGGCAACGGGGCATGGCGGTGATCAGCGCGCTGCTGGTGGCGGCGCTGGTGGCGGTGATCGCCGCCGGCCTGCTGGCGCGCCAGGCGCGACTGGTGCGCCTGGCAGAGGGTGAAGGCGAGCGCCAGGCGGCCCAGTGGGTGGCCCGCAGCGCCACGGCCTTCGGCCTGCAGCGCCTGCGCCAGGCCTGGCAGCAGGACCCGGCCACACGCCTGGACCAGGGCTGGGCCCGTGGCTGGCAACTGCCGCTGACCGACAGCGCCACCTTCGACGGGCGCCTGCTGGACGAGCAGGGCCTGTTCAACCTCGCCAGCCTGGTGCACGAGGGCCAGCTCGACCCGGTGGAGCAGGCCGCCTTCCAGCGCCTGGGGGCCAGCCTCGGCGTCGCCCCGGCAACCCTCGCCGCCCTGGAACAGCGCCTGCTGGCCGCCTACGGTGAGGCCCGCCTGCCGCGCCCGCGCAGCCTGGAGGACCTGGCCAGCGCACCGGGGGTGGAGCCCCGCGCCCTGGCGCGGCTGGCGCCCTTCGTCACCGTTCTGCCACTGCCCGGTTGGGTGAACGGCAACACCGCGCCGGCCGAAGTGATCGCCGCGCGGGTGCCCGGCCTCGGCCTGGAGAGGGCCCGCGCCCTGGTGGCCGAGCGTGAGCGGGGCCAGGGCTTCATCAACAGCGGCGACCTGCTCAATCGCCTGCGCCTGCCGCAACTGGACACCGAGCAGGTGCGCCTGGGCATCACCAGCGAATGGTTCCGCCTGCAGGGCCAGGTTCGCGTTGGCAGCCGCCAGTGGCCGCTGGAGGCGCTGCTGTTCCGCCCTGAGGACGGCGCAGCGCGGGTGGTCTGGTCGCGGGTGGGCGCATGAAGCGTCGCCTGCGTCTGGCCCTGCCGCCCCTGCGCCTGCTGGAGCCGGGCAGCGTGCTGGAGGGCTTCTGGCTGGAGGCACGCGGGCAGGCCGTGCCCTGCTCGGTGGCGCTCCCGGCGCTGGCCGCCACGTTGCGGGGCGCGCCCCTGGAACTGCGCCTGCACCCCGAGGACAGCCTGCTGGCGCGGGTGGCGCTGCCGCCCTTGCCGGCCCCACGCCTGGCCGCCGCGGCCGCCTGTGCCCTGGACGGCCTGGCCCTGGAAGGGCGCGATGCCCTGCACCTGGCCCATGGCCCCCGCGAGGCCGACGGGCAGGTGCAACTGGCCTGGCTGGCACGCCCGGCCCTGGCACGGCTGCAACGCCTGCTGGCGGGGGTCCGCTTCCGCCTGGTGCCGGCACCGTTCTTCCTGCCGCTGCCGCCGCCCGGCCAGGTCAGCGCCCAGTGCCTGGACGACCACCTGGTGGCGCGCAGTGGGCCGGATCACGGCTGGGTACACCCGCTGCCGGCGCTGGCCCTGGCCGAGCAGCCCGATCCGGCCCGTTGGCACTGGCTGGGGCCAGGCGGCCCCGAAGAGGCCGCCATGCTGCCCGCCGAAGACGCCTGGCAGGGGCCGGCCGGCACCCTCGACCTGGCGGCCGGTGCCGCCCCCAGCCAAGACGGCACAGCGCGCTGGGGGCGGGCCCTGGGTTGCTGCGCCCTGGCGGCGCTGGTCTGGACCCTGGGCCTGAACCTCTACGCGGCGCAGCTCGCCGAGCAGGGCCAGGCCCTGCGCCGGCAGATGAGCGAGCGCGTGCGCCAGGCCTTCCCACAGGTGCCGGTGGTGCTCAACCCGCTGCAGCAGGCCCGCCAGCAGCGCGACGCCCGCCTGGCCGGGCAGGCGCCGGGGGTGGACGGCTTCGACAGCCTGCTGCGCCAGGCCGGCCTGGCCCTGGCACTGCCGGCCGGCAGCCTGGAAGGGCTGGACTACGCCGACGGCACCCTGCACCTGCTCCGCCCGGCGCGCAGCGCCAGCCCCTTGCCGGCCGACTGGCAGGCGACCCTGGCCCCGGTGGGCCTGGAGGGCGAGGCCGTGGCCGATGGCTGGACCCTGCGCCGCGCAACGGCCCCGGAGGCCCGCCGCGATGAACCGTGAAGCCCTGCAGCAGCGCTACGACGAGGCGCGCCAGGCCTGGCAGCGGCTGGCCCCCCGCGAGCGCCGCGTGCTGCGCCTGGCGGCCCTGGTGCTGCCGCCGTTGCTGTTGTGGTTCGCCCTGGTGGACCCGGCGTTGCAGCGCATCGACCACTGGCAGGCGGAGCTGCCGCGCCTGCGGGCCCAGGCGCAGACCCTGGAAACCGTGCTGGCGGAGGCGGGCGTGGGCCAGGCGCTGCCCCCCGGGGAGGCCGACACCCGCCTGCGCGAGACCCTGGAGCGGGCCGGGCTGACGGAACACGTGCGCCTCGGCGGCGACGCGGGGCGTTGGCAGGTGCAACTGGACGGCGCCCCGGCGCCGGCCCTGATGGAGTGGCTGCTGGGCGGCTTGCCCAGCGTGCCGGTGCGGGTGCGCGAAGTCCGCTTGCGGCGGGATGGCGAAGGCGATGGAGAGGCGGCGGAAGGCCGGCTCACGGGTGTCATCGAATTGGACAGGGCGCCAGGCACAGGGGAAGGATCATGACGAAACGTAATGGGCGCGGCTGGCAAGGCCCGGCGCTGCTCGGCCTGGTGGCGGCGCTGGCCGCCTGCAGCCAGGGCGGCGCTCAGGTGCCGCCGGTGCTGCCGGCCCCCAGCGAACTGGGGCGCCCGCTGGTGGCGCCGGGACCGGTGGTGGACACCCTGGCCGAGCGCCAGCGGCGCCAGGCCCAACTGGAGCAGCAGCAACGCGAGGCTCGGGCGCGCCAGGCCCACGCACCGGGGCCGTCGGCACCGCGCCCGTCAGCAGGCAGCGGGGCGCCCGGCCTGGGTGAGCAGCCGGTGCAGTTGAACTTCGTCGAAGCGGACATTCCGGCGGTGCTGCGGGCGCTGTCCCGTGCCACCGGCCGGCAGTTCCTCGCCGATCCCCGGGTCAAGGGTCAACTGACTCTGGTCTCGGAAGGGCCGGTGCCGGCAAGGACCGCCTACGGGATGCTACTGGCGGCGCTGCGCATGCAGGGTTACTCGGTGGTGGAGGCGGGCGAGGTCAGCCAGGTGGTGCCCGAGGCGGACGCCAAGCTGTTGGGCGGCCCGGTGGGCGACGGCGACCGCGCGGCGGGTAACGGCATGATCACCCGCACCTACCGCCTGCAGTACGAGAACGCGGTGAACCTGATCCCGGTGCTGCGGCCCATCGTCTCGCCGAACAACCCGATCAACGCCTACCCCGGCAACAACACCGTGGTGGTCACCGACTACGCGGAGAACCTCGACCGCGTGGCGGCGATCATCGCCAACATCGACGTGCCGGGCTCGGTGGACACCGACGTGGTGCCGGTGCGCAACGGCATCGCCACCGACATTGCCGCGATGCTCGGCGAACTGATGGACACCCCCGGCGGCGATGCCGGGCAGAAGGTCTGGGCGGTGGGCGACCCGCGCTCCAACAGCGTCATCCTGCGTACCGCCAGCCCGGAGCGCACTGCCCTGGCGCGGCAGTTGATCGACCGCCTGGACAGCGCTCAGGGCAACCCCAGCAACCTCCATGTGGTGTACCTGCGCAACGCCCAGGCCAACAAACTGGCCCAGGCCCTGCGCGGGCTGCTCACCGGCGAGGCGGAGGCCGGCGGGCAGGGCGACGGCACCCGCGAGCGGCTCAACGGCGGCGAGCTGGGTGGCCAGGGCCAGGCCGGCAGCTCGCGACAGACCGCCGGTACGGGCAGCGCGTCCCGCAGCGGCAGCCAGGCGGCAACGGCCACCACGGCGACCGGCAGCAGCCAGGCCCATGGGGTGGAAGCGCCGGTGGCGTTCTCCGCCGGGGGGGCCACGGTGCAGGCCGACACCACCACCAACACCCTGCTGATCTCCGCGCCCGAACCGCTGTACCGCAGCCTGCGGGAGGTGATCGACCTGCTGGACCAACGCCGCGCCCAGGTGGTGATCGAGAGCCTGATCGTCGAGGTCAGCGAGGACGACGCCAGCGAGTTCGGCATCCAGTGGCAGGCCGGCGACCTGGCCAACGGCTGGTTCGGCGGCGCCAGGCTGGGCGGCTCCGGCCTCACCACCACCGCGCGCAACAGCCTGGACGTGCTGCCCGGCGGGCTGAACATCGGCAAGGCCGCCGGCGGGGTGGACATCCCCGGTGTCGGCCGGGTGCTGGACCTCAAGGTGCTGGCCCGGGCGCTGAAGGCCAAGGGCGGCACCAACGTGCTGTCGACGCCGAACCTGCTGACCCTGGACAACGAGGTGGCAAGCATCTTCGTCGGCCAGACCATCCCATTCGTCACCGGCAACTACGTCACCAACGGCGGCGGTAACAGCAACAACCCGTTCCAGACCATCGAGCGCGAGGAGGTAGGGCTGCGGCTGAACGTGCGCCCGCAGATTTCCGAGGGCGGCACGGTGAAGCTGGACATCTACCAGGAGGTCAGCAGCGTGGACGAGCGCGCCTCCAGCGACGCCGGCACGGTGACCCAGAAGCGCGCCATCGACACCAGCATCCTCCTCGACGACGGCCAGATCATGGTGCTCGGCGGTCTGCTGCAGGACGGCTACACCGAGACCAGCAACGCCATCCCCGGGCTCTCGGCGCTGCCGGGCGTGGGGGCGCTGTTCCGCAGTGACCGGCGCACCCGCAGCAAGACCAACCTGATGGTGTTCCTGCGGCCCTACATCGTCCGCGATGCCGCCACCGGCCAAGGCATCACCCTAAACCGCTACGACTACATCCGTCGCGCCCAGGGCGCGCTGCAACCGGTGCGGCGCTGGTCCCTCGACGACATGCAGGCGCCGCAGTTGCCACCCGCCACCCAGGCCATGCCGCCCGCGCAGCCCAGGCCGATGCGTGCCGTGCCGCTGGCCCCGGGGGAGCAGCCGTGAGCAGCCTGCCCTATGCCTGGGCGCGGGCCCAGCGGGTGCTGCTGGAGGGCGGCGCGGACGAGCCGGTGCTGCTGATCAGCGAGGCCACTCCCGGCTGGGCCATCGGCGAGGCGCTGCGGCGGTTCGCCGGGGCGCGGCTGCAGCCGGTCAGCGACGCCGAGCTGGAGCAGGCCCTGGCACGGGCCTACGCCGACACCGGCAGTGCGGCGGCTGTGGTGGGCGCGGTGGAGAGCGAGGTGGACCTGGACCGCCTGCTGCAGGACATCCCCGAGGTGACCGACCTGCTGGAGGCGGAAGACGGCGCGCCGGTGATCCGCATGATCAACGCACTGCTGACCCAGGCCGCGCGGGACGGTGCCAGCGACATCCACATCGAGCCCTTCGAGAGCCACGCCGTGGTGCGCTACCGGGTGGACGGCACCCTGCGCGACGTGGTGGCGCCGCGCAAGGCGCTGCACCCGGCGCTGGTGTCGCGGATCAAGATCATGGCGCAACTGGACATCGCCGAGAAACGCCTGCCCCAGGACGGCCGCATCGCCCTGCGGGTGGCCGGCCGGCCCATCGACGTGCGCGTCTCCACGGTACCCACCGGCCACGGCGAGCGGGTGGTGATGCGCCTGCTGGACAAGCAGGCCGGGCGCCTCAGCCTGGAGCACCTGGGCATGGCGCCGGGGCTGCTGGCGCGGCTGGACGGGCTGATCCGCCAGCCCCACGGCATCGTGCTGGTCACCGGGCCCACCGGCTCCGGCAAGACCACCACGCTGTACGCCGCCCTGGCCCGGCTGGATGCCAGCGTGCACAACATCCTCACCGTGGAGGACCCGGTGGAGTACGACCTGCCGGGGATCGGCCAGGTCCAGGTCAACGCGCGCATCGACATGACCTTCGCCCTGGCCCTGCGGGCGCTGCTGCGGCAGGACCCGGACATCATCATGATCGGCGAGATCCGCGACCTGGAGACGGCGCAGATCGCCGTGCAGGCGTCTCTCACCGGGCACCTGGTGCTGGCCACGCTGCACACCAACGACGCGGTTTCCGCGGTGACCCGCCTGGTGGACATGGGCGTGGAACCCTTCCTGCTGGCTTCCAGCCTGCTGGGGGTGCTGGCCCAGCGCCTGGTGCGGCGGCTCTGCCCGCAGTGCAAGGCACCCGACCCGCTGCAACCCGGCGGCTGGCGCGCGGTGGGCTGCCCGGCCTGCAACCACACCGGCTACAGCGGGCGCACCGGCATCCACGAGCTGTTCGTGATGGACGACGGCGCGCGGGCGCTGGTCCACGAGGGCGCCGCCGAGCAGGTGCTGCGCCAGGCAGCGCGGGCAGCGGGGATGGCCAGCATGCGCGACGACGGCGAGCGCTGGGTGCTCGACGGCACCACCACGCGGGAGGAGATCCTGCGCGTGACCCGGGACACCTGAGCATGGACGTGCAGCGCTTTCGCTACGAAGCCGCCGACGCCGGCGGGCGCATCGAGACCGGTGTGCTGGAGGCCGACAGCGAGCGCGGGGCCCTGGCGGCCCTGCGCGGGCGTGGCCTGGTGCCGCTGGAGGTGGCCCCGGCAGCGCCGGCCGCTTCGGCGGGCTGGCTGGCGCCGCGCCTGTCGGAAACCGAACTGGCCGGCACCACCCGCCAGTTGGCCAGCCTGCTGGGCGCCGGCATGCCCCTGGAGGCGGCGCTGAGTGCGGCACTGGAACAGGCCGAACGGCGCCACGTGGCCGAGGCCCTGGAGGCGGTGCGGGCGGACGTGCGCAGCGGGGTGCGCCTGGCCGATGCCCTGGGCGCGCGGCCACGGGACTTTCCCGCCATCTACCGCGCGCTGGTGGCGGCGGGCGAGGAGTCCGGCGACCTGGCCCAGGTGATGGAGCGCCTGGCGGACTACGTGGAGGAGCGCAACGCCCTGCGCGGCAAGGTGCTGACGGCGTTCATCTACCCGGCGGTGGTGGGGGTGGTGTCCATCGGCATCGTGATCTTCCTGCTCGGTTTCGTGGTGCCCCAGGTGGTCAGCGCCTTCTCCCAGGCACGCCAGGACCTGCCGGGCCTGACCCGCGCCATGCTCCAGGCCAGCGACTTCGTGCGGGCCTGGGGCCTGGCCTGCGCGGCGGCCCTGGTGGCCGCCGGCTGGGGCTGGCGGCGCTACCTGCAGAACCCGGCGGCGCGCCTGGCCTGGCACACGCGGGTGCTGCGACTGCCGTTGGTGGGGCGCTTCGTGCTGGGGGTGGACACGGCCCGCTTCGCCTCGACCCTGGCCATCCTCGGCGGCGCCGGGGTGCCGTTGCTGCGGGCGCTGGATGCGGCGCGGGAGACGCTCTCCAACGCGCGCCTGGCGGCCTGCGTGGCTCAGGCGTCCCTGGCGGTGCGCGAGGG
>NZ_LYSP01000047.1:0-44919 GCF_001728945.1 Pseudomonas sp. ENNP23 | reverse complement strand
ACCCCCCACACGGCCGACCACCTGGTTGCCTTCCAGGTAGAGCTTGATGTCGCTGCCGCTGGCGCTGTCCTTAAGGCCGCTGGAGGCACCGTTGGCACTGAGCGCCAGGCTGTAGGCAATGCTGCCGGCACCGTCGGCACCGTCGGCGCCGTAGCTGCTGGTGAAGGCACTGCTGAAATCAGTGGTGGCGTCGGTGCCCAGGATGGTTTCGTCCACCTGCAGGCTGGCGACGCCGGCCTGGCCGGCGCTGATGCTCGGGCCGTCGTCCTTGAAGCTGATGAGCTTGCCGATGTCCACCGCGCCGCTGGCGCTGTCACCGTCCTTGTCCACCACGGTGAGGGTCAGGCTGACACGCCCGGCGCCCAGGTACTTGGCCTCGTCGGCGTCGCTGGTGGGGTGCACCACGGCGCGCTGCTGGTCGAGGGTGACGGTGCCGGCCGCGTTCACGCTGAGGGTGAAGACCAGCTCGCCGGTGCCGGCAGTGCGGCCTTCGATCACCGAGCCGTTGAGGCTCAGCAGCACCGCCTCGCCGGTGGCGGTGTCCACCAGGCCGGAACTGGCGTTCTGCACGCTCAGGCTGTAGGTCTGGCTGCCCAGACCGTCGGCACCGGGTTGCACGTTGAACACGCCGCTGAAGTTGGCGGTGGCGTCCTGGGCGAAGTTGGACTCGTCCACCTGCAGGGCGATCGCCGAGCCCCAGGTGACGTTGGTGCTGACGTCGTTGTAGTCGTAGTCGGAGGTGTCGGTCTTGTCTTCCCAGTTCTGATTGCCGGCGCTGCCGGTGTCCTGCAGGTGGGAGCCGCCGGGGTTCAGGGCCGCGTCACTGAACAGCACGTTGGCGCCATCGGCCCCCACCAGCGGGGTGCTGCCGATGAAGGCCTGCCACTTGCCGCCCACCAGTTGAAAGGTGACCTCCGCGCCATTGCTCAGGCCGCCGTTGGCGGCACCGTCGGGAATGAGGAAGAAGCCGGTGTGGGCCGGGTCCAGGCCATTGAGGTTGACCTGACTGCCTGCACCCTGGTCGTGCACGTTGGCCCAGATGATCTTGCCGCCCTGGGGCGTGCCGTCGTCGCCCTTGATGTAGTAGCCGTAGGTGTTGGCGTAGCCGGCGTTGGTGCCGAGGAAGGTCACCGAGGAGGTCAGGTCCAGCTCGCTGGCCTGAACGCTGGGCGAGTCGTCGTTGATCACCACGGCGAGGGAGCCGTTGGCGCTGTCGCCGTCACCGTCAGTGACCTTGTAGCCGACGTTGAGGGTGATGCTGTCCTCGGTGCCGCCCTGCGGGTGCATCAGCGGTTGCAGCAGGTTGACCGTGTAGGCGCCGGTGGCCGGGTCGGTGAGCACCACGGTCATCAACGCGCCCCGGGCGGAACTGATGGTCAGGGTGTTGCTGGCGGCGTCCCAGGTGGAGGTGACGCTCTCGCCGCCCAGGCTGCCAGGGCCGGTGAGTTCCACGCTCTTCACGCCGTCGGCGCCACCGCCGTAGCCGAGGCTGCCGCTGGCGCTGGTGTTGGCACCGGGCACATCGCCAGGGCCGCCGTTGATGCCGCCAGCCAGGCCTTCATCGTCCAGCACGGTTTCAGCGCGCACGTCGCTGGCGGTGGGGCCGTCGTCCTCGAAGCGCACGGCCTCGCCGATACCGGTGGAAGCCACCGACACGTCGCCGTCGCCATCAGTCACGGTGACCACGGCGTTGATCTTGCCGGTGAGGCTCAGTGTGTCGTCGGCGCTGCTGTCGTCCAGGTGCTGCAGCGGCAGGTACTGGGCCACGCTGAGGGTGCCGTCCTGGCCGATGGCCACGGCGAACGCGGCTTGCCCGTCAAGGGCGCCGCCGGACACCCGGCCGACCACCAGACCATTCTCGACGCTGAGCAGGATGGGCGAGCCGTCGAGGGCCTTCAGGCCCGAGTCGCTGTCCTGCACCGACAGGCTGAGCACCGTGGTGGCGCCCTCCTGGTCCTGGCCAACGTTGCTGGCAGACGTGTCCACCACCGCGCCGGTGCTCTGGGCATAGCCGGCTGCCAGGCTGGTGCCGGCATCGATCACGCTGGCGAACAGCGCCGCCACGGCCGGGTTGCTGGTGTCATGGTTGGCGGCATCGCCGGGGACGCCGGGTGTGGCGCTGGTGTTCTGCAGGCCGGGAGTTTCGTCGTGGATCACCACGCGGCCTTCCACGGCCCGGATGGCCGCGCTGGGCGCGTCGTCCTCGAAGCGCACAGCGCTGCCGATGTCCACTTCACTCCGGGCCACGTCTCCGTCGCCATCGGTCACGGTGACCACAGCCTTGACCAGGCCGGCCAGGTCAACCGCATCGTCAGCGCTGCCGGTGTCGGCGTGATAGAGGGACAGGTACTGGGCCACGCTCACCGTGCCATCGGCCCCCAGGGCGATGGCGAAAGCTGCTTGGCCGGGCCCTTGCGGGCCCTCCACCCGGCCGACCACCAGGCCGTTCTCCACGTACAGACGGATCACCTGGCCATCGGTGGTGGTCAGGCCCGAGTCGACGCCGTCACCGCCGGTGACGGCCAGGCTGAGTTCGACCGTCGCGTCCTCCTGGTCCTCGCCGAAGCTGCTGCCGGCGGTGCTGACCAGCGAGCCTTCGCTCTGGGCGAAGCCGAGCAGGTCGGTGCCGACGTTGTCCACCCCGTCGAACAGCGCAGCCACCTCCTTGCTGGCCACGTCGTTGTCGTCGGCATCACCGGCCGGGGCCGGGGTGGTGGTGGCGTTCTGCAACTCGGGGCTTTCATCGTGGGTCACGCCACGGCCTTCCACCCGTTGGATGCTGGCGATGGGGGCGTCGTCCTCGAAGCGCACGGCAGCGCCGACGCCCACCTGGTCAACGGCCACGTCACCGTCGCCGTCGGTCACGGTGACCACGGCGTTGATCTTGCCGGTGAGGCTGACGCCGTCATCGCCACTGCTGGTGTCCGGGTGGAACAGCGACACGTACTGGGCGACGTTGAGGGTACCGTCCTGGCCGATGGCCACGGCAAACGCAGCCTGACCGTCGAGGCTGCCGCCGACGATGCGGCCCACCACCAGCCCGCCTTCCAGGCTGAGGACGATGGAACGCCCGTCGGTGGTGGTCAGGCCGGAATCGGTGCCGTCGCCACCGACGATGGACAGGCTCAGCACCGTGGTAGCGCCCTCCTCGTCCTCGCCGGTGCTGCTGCCGGAAACATCCACCACCGGGCCGTTGCTTTGGGCATAGCCGGGGCTGGCAAGGTCGCTGCCGGCGTTTTCCACGCCGCTGAACAGTGCCGCCACGGCCGGATCACTGCTGTCCTGGTTGCCGGCATCGCCGGGGACACCGGGCGTGGCCGTGCCGTTCTGCAAGCCGGCGCTTTCATCGAGGGTCACGCTGCCGCCTTCGGTCAGTCGGATCACCGCCGTGGGGCCGTCGTCCTCGAAGCGGATGGCGCTGCCGATCTCGGCGCTGGCGGTGGCCTGGTCGCCGTCGCCGTCGGTGACGGTGAACACCGCGCGCACCAGGCCGGACAGGTCCAGGCCCTCGTCATCGCTGCTGCTGTCGGAATGACGCAGGGACTCGTACTGCACCACGCTCAACTGGCCGGAGTTCGGATCGATGGCAATGGCGAACACGGCATTGCCATTGCCGTCACGGCCCACCACCAAGCCACTCTCCAAGGCCAGGGTGACCGGGCTGCCAGCAGTGGTGAACAGGCCGCTGCCGCCCTCCCCGCCGCCCTCGCCCAGGGCCAGGGAGAACACCGCCGAGGTGCCGGCTTCGTCGGCGCCCACGTCGAAGGCTCCCAGCACCACGGGGCCATTGCCCTGGGCAAAGGCCAGCATGTCACCGGAGGGGTTGGCCACCGTGGCGAACACCGCCAGCGGGCCGCTCACGTCCTGGCTGTCCGGCTGCAGGCCGGCGGTCTCGTCCAGCGTCACGAAGCCACCTTCCTGGGTCGGCTCCAGCCCGGCCGTGGGGCCGTCGTCGTTGATGGCGACGGTCAGCGGCACGGTGGGCGACACGTCGCCGTCCAGGTCGAAGACCCGCACGCTGAAGTTGTCGAACACCTGATCGTCGGCGCCGGTGGCGTTGGGGTTGCCGTGGTCGAGGCTGTTGTCGGTGAGGGTGTAGGTCCAGTTGCCGGCACCGTCGAACACCAGCACGCCGAAAGCGCCCTGCACGGTGCCGCCACCGGTGACGTTGATCCAGTTGCCGTTGACGTCCAGCACCTCGACACGGTCGATGCCGTCCGGCGAGGTGATCACCAGGCTGCCAGAAGTGCTTTCGGCGCTACTGCCGGCGTTGCTACCGGCCTTGCCGCCCCCGCCTTCGCCGCCGTTGAGGGCCTCTTCATCCACCTCGCCGGGGCCGGTCACCACGCTGCCGGCCTCATCCAGGAACACAACGGTCAGCGAAGGGGTGGAGTCGTCCGGCAGCGGGGGGATGTCGCCCTCGGGGAACAGCGGGGTGAAGTCAATGGGCCCGGTGGGGAAGCCGATGGTCGGGTCCACCGCGCCGCCGGTTTCCGACAGCAGCACGAAGGAGTGGCCGCCGCCCACACCGCCCGCGCCACCGGCACCGCCCGCGCCCGGACCGGCTGCGGTGGCCTCGGCGGCCAGGGTCGGGTCCACGCCGGCCTCGATGGCGGCCTGCAGTTGCTCAACGTCGGTCAGTTCCTGCTGGCTCGGGGGCTGCGGCTGGGCATCGGCGGTCGGGTCGACCGGCGCCACGTTATCGCCACCGGTACTGAGCATCTGCGTGCTCAGGGTGGTGCTGCTGTCGCGCCCCAGGGTCAGCTCACCGCCGCTGGCCAGGTTGATGGCCACCGCACCTTCGGCGCCGGTGACCAGTTGCTCGCCGGCGAAGACCCGGTCCCCTTCCACCAACGGCCGGCGCGTTCCATCGCCTGCTACCGCGAACACCTCGCCTACGACCTGCCTGACGACACCGATTACCGTAGCCATGAATCCTTCCTCCAGCGCACACCTGTCGACCACTGCCGACAACCCTTCTCGAATAGGGCCAGCGCTGCGTAGGAGCGGTGCTCAAAGGGGGGGGAATGCGTGGGGCGGGGCGACAATATTTTGGTCAAAAAATTCGCGACAAAAAAACGTCACTTATTTCCATGTCGAACTGCTCCAGCAAAACCGGCGTCTCCCCAGGGCTCGAATCGCGCAACTGGCCACCTGAAACCAGACCGCGAATGCCTGAAAGGCCCGTATTTCGCGGCTGACAGGAGAACAAGATGTGCCGGTTTGCCGCACCTGCATAAGATTTTTTCTGCATATACCTTGTGAGAAAAATTTCTTAGCTCCGTCAAAAGTTGTTCTTAGCTCTGATGTTACAAGCCTGAAACGGTTGGACAGGCAATTTCGCCAAAAAAACGTCGACCCTGAAGAAAGCAGCAAAAAGCATCGGACAAGGAGCCCCCTCATGCGAGCACTTACCCCACTCTGGAGCGCCATGTTGCTGGCCTTCGCCAGCACCCCGGTCCAGGCGATGAATCTCACGGATGCGATTCAGAGCACCCTCGACAGCCACCCGGAACTGCGCGCTGCCTCCAACGCCCGCCTCGTGGCCGACGAGCAGGTGAAGGTGGCCAAGGGCGGCTACCTGCCGACCGTCGACCTGATCGCCGGCTACGGCCGGCAGATGACCGACAACCCCAGCACCCGGGCCCAGGGCAACCACAACACCGAGACCCTCAACTACAGCAACGCCGAGCTGCGCCTGCGGCAGATGCTGTTCGACGGTTTCAACACCCCCAACGAGGTGGGCCGCACCCAATCAGTGGTGAACTCCCGCGCCTACTACACCCTGGCCACCGCCGAGAGCCTGGCGCTGCGCACCATCGAGGTGTACCTGGAAGTGCTCAAGCGGCGCGAAATGGTGGCCCTGGCCCGCAACAACCTGCAGTCGCACCAGCGCGTCGGCGACCAGATCAACCTGCGCAGCCAGCGCGGCGTGGGCAGCACCGCCGACTCCGACCAGTCCGCCGCCCGCCTGGCACTGGCCGAGAACAACCTCTACACCGAGGAAGTGAACCTGGCCGATGCCGAGGCCAACTTCTTCAGCGCCGTCGGCCGCCCGGCGGACGAGCTGGAAGCCCCCTCCAGCGTCCGCGGCGAGATGCCCGCCGACCTGCTGGCAGCGCGCCAGACCATGATGGAGAACAACCCCTACCTGAAATCCGCCCAGGCCGACGTGCAGGCTGCCGAGAGCCAGTACGAGTCGGCCAAGTCGCCGTTCTATCCGCGCTTCGACGGCGAGCTGGCCACCAACGCCGACAACGACGTGCAAGGCGACGAGGGCCACGTGAAGGGTTGGCGAGCCGCCGTGGTGATGAACTACAACCTGTTCAACGGCATGCGCGACAAGGCCCGTCTGCAGGCTGCCGCCCACTCCATCAACCAGTCGATGGATATCCGCAACAACGCCCTGCGCACCCTCAACGAGAACCTCGCCCTGGCCTGGAACGCCATGGAGAACGCCCGCCTGCAAACCCCCAAGGCGCGTGAATACGCCGACTACACCCAGCGCGTGCGCGAGGCGTACCAGCAGCAGTTCGGCCTTGGCCAGCGCACCCTGCTGGACCTGCTGGACAGCGACAACGAGCTGTTCACCGCCAACCGCCGCTACGTCGAAGTCCGCTACACCGAGGAGTTCGCCATGTACCGCGTGTTCGCGGCCATGGGCGGCCTGCTGCAGCGCCAGCGAGTAGTGGTCCCGGCCGAAGCCGTAGCCGCCACCGAGGTGAAGAGCGAGGCCCGACTACCGGACCTGAAGTAACCCGGACCCGGAGCTGTCGATGACCACCATGGAACTGGCGGGCCCTGCAGTCGACCCGCGGCAGAGCCACGATGACCCCCTGCTCGACGGCCTGCTGATCCTCTGCAGGCTGCACGAGAGCCCCGCCAGCCGGGGCAGCCTCACCGCCGGCCTGCCACTGGCCGAACAGCGCCTGACCCCGGAGCTGTTGCCCCGCGCAGCGGCACGGGCCGGGTTGCAGAGCCGCCTGCTGCGCCGCGAGCTGCACGCCATCTCGCCGCTCAACCTGCCGGTGCTGCTGTTGCTGCGCAACGGCCGCAGCGCGGTGCTGCACCAGTGGGGCAAGGACGGCCGCGCGCTGATCCTGCCCAGCGAGTCCGACGGCGGCCAGCAATGGATCGACCGCGAGGCCCTGGCCGCCGAGTACAGCGGCCAGGCGCTGTTCGCCCGCCCCCGCCACGAGCTGGAGGAGACCCGCAAGCCGCTGATGCCCCGGGTCAAGTCCTGGTTCCGCGACACCCTGCGGCTGTCGCGCTGGCTCTACACCGACGCGGTACTGGCCAGCCTGCTGATCAACCTGCTGGGGATGCTGGTGCCGCTGTTCGTGATGCAGACCTACGACCGCGTGGTGCCCAACCAGGCCACCTCGACGCTCTGGGTGCTGACCATCGGCCTGCTCATCGGCACCGGCTTCGACCTGCTGCTGCGGGTGCTGCGGGCGCACCTGCTGGACACCGCCGGGAAGAAGACCGACGTGGTGCTCTCGGCCACCCTCTTCGAGCGCATCACCGGCATGTCGATGAAGGCCAGGCCGGCCACCATCGGCGGCTTCGCCCAGAGCATTCATGACTTCCAGGGCCTGCGGGAATTCCTCACCGCCGTCACCCTCACCAGCCTCATCGACCTGCCCTTCTCCATCCTCATGCTGGTGGTGATCGGGCTGCTCGGCGGCTGGCTGGTGGTGATCCCGATCCTCGCCTTCCCCATCACGGCGATCTTCGCCTGGATCATCCAGACCCGCCTGCGCGACACCGTGCAACGCAGCCTGGCCCTGGGCGCGGAACGCCAGGCGCTGCTGATCGAAACCCTCTCCGGCCTGGAAACCCTCAAGGCCTGCGGCGCCGAGAGCGAGCGCCAGCACCGCTGGGAACGCACCCACGGCGCCCTCACCCGCCTGGACAGCCACGCCCGCTTCCTCTCTGCGCTGGTCACCAACGGCACCCTGTTCCTGCAGCAGTTCGCCGGGCTGGCGATGATCGTCGCCGGGGTCTACAGCATCATCGGCGGCAACCTCAGCGTCGGCGCCCTGGTGGCCAGCTACATGCTCAACGGTCGCGTGCTCGGGCCGCTCGGGCAGATCGCCGGGCTGATCACCCGCTACCAGCAGGCCCAACTGACGATGCAGAGCACCGACTCGCTGATGGGCCTGCCCCAGGAGCGGGAGAACACCCAGCAGCCCCTGGAGCGCACCCACATTCGCGGCGCCATCGACGTGCGCGGGGTGAGCTTCCGCTACCCCGAGCAGAACGCCCCGGCGCTGCACAACGTCAGCCTGCGACTGGCAGCCGGCGAGCGGGTCGGCATCATCGGCCGCAGCGGCTCGGGCAAGAGCACCCTGGCGCGGCTGCTGATGAACTTCTACAGCCCCGAAGAAGGCCAGGTGCTGCTGGACGGCATCGACCTGCGCCAGTTGGACGTGGCCGACCTGCGCCACCAGATCGGCTTCGTCACCCATGACATGCCGCTGATCTCCGGCAGCCTGCGGGACAACCTCACCCTCGGCGCCCGCTACGTGAACGACGCGCGGATGCTGGAGGTGGCCGAGCTGACCGGCGTCACCGAACTGGCCCGGCAGCACCCCCAGGGCTTCGACCGCCCGGTGGGCGAACGCGGCCAACTGCTTTCCGGCGGCCAGCGCCAGGCCGTATTGCTGGCCCGCGCGCTGCTGCTGGACCCGCCCATCCTGCTGCTGGACGAGCCCACCAGCGCCATGGACAACACCAGCGAAGACCTGTTGCGCAACCGCCTGCACGCCTGGGCCCAGGGCAAGACGGTGGTGCTCATCACCCACCGCGCCTCCATGCTCAGCCTGGTGGAACGCCTGGTGGTGCTGGATGCGGGACACATCGTCGCCGACGGGCCGAAAGAGGCCGTCATCGATGCCTTGCGCAAGGGCCGTGTCGGCCCGGCGGCTGTCTAGGAGGGCTCCATGGCCAACGCTAAAACCCCCGCCCAGTACTTCGGCGGCCGCGCCCCGGCCCGTGCCGACACCGAATTCATGCCCGAGGTGGACGGCGCCATCCTCGAAGACTCCCCCACCGGCACCCGCATCACCGTGTGGGTGGCCTGTGCCCTGCTGATCGTCGCCCTGGTGTGGGCCAAGCTCGCCGTGCTGGAGGAGGTCACCACCGGCGAAGGCAAGGCCATCCCTTCCAGCAAGGTGCAGGTGATCCAGAACCTGGAGGGCGGCATCGTCTCGGAGATCTTCGTCCGCGAAGGCCAGGTGGTGAACAAGGGCGATGTGCTGCTGCGCCTGGACGACACCCGCTTCCTCTCCAACAAGGGCGAGACCGAGGCCGACCGCCTGGCGCTGATGGCGCGGGTCGAGCGCCTGGCCTCCGAGGCCGAGGGCCGGCCCTTCGAGGTGCCCGACGAGATCGCCAAGGGCGCACCGCAACTGGCCGAGGACGAACGCGCGCTGAACCGCACACGCCTGCAACGGCTGGAGAGCGAGCAGCACATCCTCAAGGAACAGTTGCGGCAGAAGGAGCAGGAACTGGCCGAGTTCCGCTCCAAGTCCCAGCAGTACGCCTCCAGCCTGGCGCTGCTGCAGCAGGAGCTGAACATGTCCCAGCCACTGGTGGGCACCGGCGCCATCTCCGAGGTGGAGATCCTCCGCCTGCGGCGCAGCGCGGTGGAGATGCGCGGCGAGCTGAACGGCACCAACCTGGCCATCCCCCGGGCAGAGGCAGCGGTGAAGGAGATCGAGCGAAAGATGGAGGAGAGCCAGTTGTCGTTCCGCTCCGACGCCTTCAAGGAACTCAACGCAGCCCGCACCGAGCTGCAGAAGATCACCTCCACCGGCCGCGCCATCGACGACCGCGTCTCGCGCACCACCGTGCTCTCGCCGGTGCACGGCATCGTCAAGCAGCTCAAGGTCAACACCATCGGCGGCGTGGTCCAGCCGGGTAGCGACATGGTGGAAGTGGTGCCGCTGGAGGACAACCTGCTGATCGAAGCGCGCATCCGCCCGCAGGACGTCGCCTTCCTCCACCCCGGGCAGAAGGCCATGGTGAAGTTCAGCGCCTACGACTACACCATCTACGGCGGGCTCAAGGCCAAGCTGGAACTGATCGGCGCCGACACCATCACCGACGACAAGGGCAACAGCTTCTACCTCATCCAGGTCCGCACCGACAAAAGCCACCTCGGCAGCAACGCCAAACCGCTGCTCATCATCCCCGGCATGGTCGCCACCGTGGACATCATCACCGGCGAGAAAAGCGTGCTCGACTACCTCCTCAAACCCGTCCTCAAGGCCCGCTCCGAAGCCATGCGCGAACGCTAGTGCAGGGTGGCGGATAGCGCTCGCCGGCAATCGCGTGCCAGAACGCGATGGGACCACGGTTCGTAGGATGTGCTGAGGCACGAAGCGCATCACGCCGGGGTCAGGCACTTGCACGGCGTCATCCCCAACGCATCGAGGGAAGGCACCGCGCAGGGTGTATGGCGCTCTTTCCATCCACCAATGACGCTCGGCACGGCCACGAATGGTGGATCGGTGAAGCGCGATCCACCCTACGGTGCTTCGCCGGCAATTACGTGCCAAGACGCGATGGGCCACCGGTTCGTAGGATGCGCTGAGGCACGAAGCGCATCACGCCGGAGTCAGGCGCTTGCGCGATGTCATCCACAACGTATCGAGGGTGAGCACCGCATTGGGTGGATGGCGCTTTTTCCATCCACCAATGACGCTCGGCATGGCCATGAATGGTGGATCGGTGAAGCGCGATCCACCCTACGGTGCTTCGCCGGCAATTACGTGCCGGGGCGCGATGGGCTTCGCACAGCTCAGCCCATCCTACGGTGCTCTCCGGCAATTGCGTGCCAGTTCGTAGGATGCGCTGAGGCACGAAGCGCATCACGCCGGAGTCAGGCGCTCGCACGGCGTCATCCACAACGCATCGAGGGTAGCCACCGCGCAGGGTGTATGGCGCTCTTTCCATCCCCCCATGGCGCTCGACACGGCCACGAATGGTGGATCGGTGAAGCGTGCTCCACCCTACGGTGCTCGGCGGCAATCGTGTGCCGGGGCGCGATGGGCTTCGCACAGCTCAGCCCATCCTACGGTGCTCTCCGGTAATTGCGTGCCAGTTCGTAGGATGCGCTGAGGCACGAAGCGCATCACGCCGGGGGTTCAGGCATTTGCACGGCGTCATCCACAACGCATCGAGGGTGGGCACCGCATGTGGGTGGATGGCGCTCTTTCCATCCACCCATGGCGCTCGACACGGCCACGAATGGTGGATCGGTGAAGCGTGCTCCACCCTACGGTGCTCGGCGGCAATCGTGTGCCGGGGCGCGATGGGCTTCGCACAGCTCAGCCCATCCTACGGGTGCCACCGGTTCTATCGGTTCGGTTCGTAGGATGCGCTGAGGCCACGAAGCGCATCACGCCGGGGCTTCAGGCACGGCGGCGGCGCCGGGGCATCGGTAGCCCGGGCTGCGGGGCGAATGGCGCTCCATCCCCCCATGCGTTCCGCTTGAGGTCATCCACCTGACTGCCCATGTTGAAACCGATCCTGTTGGGCTGCCCCCATCTTCACGCGGGACTGCCGGCGGTCGTGACGCTCGCCTTTGGGCGGAGGACAACCGAAGGCCCGCCCAGGGGCAGGGCGCGGCTCGCTGTGCACGGAGTAGGACGCGGGGAGGGGCTTAGCGCCAGGGCAGGCCGGGCGACGGGGCGTTGGCCAGCAGGTGCCAGCCGCCCTCTCCGGCCACCAGCCGCGCCAGAGCGCGGTGCAGGTCGGCGGGAGCGAGGGTGGCGAGGGCCAGGGCGAGTTGCAGGTGCCAGTCCGCCGGCCGGGCGGCGAGGTGCAGGGTGCTGACGTTGCCGGGCAGGTCCGCGGCCGCTTGTCGCCATGCCTGCTGAAGGCCCTCGCGCAGGGGTTCGGCCTGCGCCAGCAGGGGCGGCGCCTGGTTTAGGAAGGCCTGCACCTGCGCCAGCACTTCGGGCACCGGCGTGTCGGCGGCCTGTACGGCGAAGACCAGTCCGGCCTGGCCGCCCATGTGGCGCAGGCCGGCGAACACCGCGTAGCCCAGGTTCAGCTCGGTGCGCAGACGCTGGTAGAAGGGCGATTCCAGGGTGCGCCCCAGCCAGTGCCAGAGCGCTTCGCTGCGGGCGCTGCGATCCGGCACTGGGCAGAACAGCACCAGCGCCGGCTCGCCCTCGCTCGGCAGGTGATGCCAGTGGTGGCCAGGGGCCAGAGCCGGCGGCGCGAGGCTGCGGGGCATCGCTTCGCCGGGCAGGGCGTCGAGCAGGGCCTGGACGCTGGGCAGGTCGTCGTCAGCCAGGCCGAGGGCGATCACGTCCCAGCGGCTGGCGTCGAGGCTGCGGCGGATGCTGGCAGGGCTGACGCCGGCCTGGCCCGGGGCAGCCCCTCGCGCGGTGCCGAGTACGTCGGGCAGGCAGTGCAGCAGTTGCCGAATCGGCAGTTCGGCGGCCTGTCGGTTGCGCCCGGCCTGCAGCAGCCGGGGGCCCTGTTCGCAGGCGGCCAGCGGTGGCGCCAGCACGGTGCGCAAGGCGGCGGCGAGCATGGCCGGTAGGTCGCGGGAGCGGCCAATGACACGCAACTGCCAATCCAGCCCCTGCTCCAGCAGCAGCAGGTCGCCGCCCTGCTGCTGGGCCTGGCTGCGCAACCCGCGCAGGGCACGCTGCAGGGCCGGGTGGTGGGCAGGGTCGCGGGTGCTGGGGGTGAGCCGCCAGCGCAGCAGCAACTGGGCGTGCTCGGGGTCACCTGGCCAGCGCATCAGCGGGGGCGCCGTGCGGGAGGTCTGTTGCGTCGCGACGAAAGCCTGGAAGGCCAGTGCGGGGCCGAAGTGCCAGCGCACCTCCGGGCGCAGGGGCGGCGCCAGGGGCGCGGGCTCCAGCGCCAGTTCGAAACCGGCCGACAGGCAGCGGGCCGAAACCGGGCGCGCCTCGCTCAGCAGACGCACGAGGCGGGCCGGCTGCAATTGGGCCAGCAGGGCGGCCAAGGCGCTGGCGGGCAAGGTGCCGTGGCGCTGCGCCTGGTCGCGGATGAATTCCAGGGGTGCCTGCCGGGGCGCGGGGGGCCGCTCGTGCAGGAGGCGCGCCCAGGGCTCCCGCTCGCGCAGGGCGGCGAGCCAGCCGAACAGGCCGCCTTCGATGCGGGCGCGGGTGTCGGCACTGGCATCCGCCAGGGCCAGCTCCAGCACCAGCAGGGCCTGGCCCTGGTGGTGATAGGTCAGATGCAGGTCGAGGCCGTCGCACAGGCCCTGCTCGCACAGCCAGCCCTGGAAGCTGCCGGGGCTTTCGTCCCGCAGCAGCTCACCGAGCAGAGCCACGGCGTCGGGCAGGGCTTCGGGCTGGCGCTCCAGGGCGAAGGCCAGCCACTGGCGCGGGGCGCCGGGCAGTTGCAGGCGCAGGCTGCGGCAGGTCAACGGCAGCAGGGGCGGCGGTGCCCGGTGTGGCTGCGCCTGGCCGGGCGGGCAGCCGGCGAAGGCCTGCTGGACGAGCGCCTGCACCTGCTCCGCCGGCTGTGGCGCCGCCACCCAGAGTTGCCGTTCGCCGGCTCCGGCGAAGTGCGCGAGGGCGGCCTGGAAGGCGGGGTCGTCGATGGCCAGGCTGTCGCGGTGCCCGGCGTGGAAGTCGGCCAGTGGGTGACCCGGCGCCAGTGCGGCGGCCAGGGCGGATTGGGCTTGGGTCCAGGGATCGCGCCCCCGGTTGAGGTATTCGATCTGCAGGATTTCCCGCTCGCGGCGTTGCAGGTCGAGGCCGGGCAGTGGCGCCTGGATCAGGTCGGCGAGCCGCTCCAGGCCGGCCTGGAGCCGGTCGGCGGGCAGTTCGAAGAAGTAGTCGGTGTGATGGGCCTGGGTGCTGGCGTTGAGGCGGCCACCGCTGGCCTGGACGAAAGGCATCAGCCGTTGGCTCTGGGTGAAGCGCTGGCCGCCGAGAAAGCGCAGGTGTTCGAGGAAGTGCGCCAGGCCCGGCCACTCGCGGGGTGCGTCATGGCTGCCGGCATGGACCCGCAACAATACGGCGGCCAGGGTCCCCGGCTGCTGCCAGGTGCGCAGGGGGAGCGGGCTGGAGGGGGCGGGCGTCTCGGACATGGGCTGCACCGTCGACAAATGCGCACAGCATCCTCAACCCGCGCCCACAGGGCAATGCTTCTTTGGACGTCAGCGGTGCCTTGACGCTCCGGCCTGGCCTGAAGAGAATCCGCGAGCCTTCCGGTGCGGCCGTTCCATCCAGCCGAGCCGCCGTGCTTCCCCGCCCGGCGCCGGCCTCAGGTCTTCCAGTCCCGATGTCCGCACCCGCGCGCCCTGCGCCCCCACTCGACCCGACCCAGAGCCCGGCTGCCTTGCCTCGGGCGCGCGGTCCTCCCCTACCCAAAAGGAATAACGGCATGATCCTGATCCGCCTGTCCAAGGCCGCCATGGTGCTGGCCATGGCTTTCTTCGCGACCTTGGTCGCCTTCGGCAACATCACCGACTACGGCACCAACTTCGCTTTCGTGCGCCATGTGTTCCTGATGGACACGCTGTTCCCTGACAACCAGATCATGTACCGCTCCATCACTACGCCCTGGATGCACCATGCGGGCTACATCTTCATCATCGCGCTGGAAAGCCTGACCGCCCTGCTCTGCTGGATCGGCGGCGTGCGCCTGCTGCGGGCGGTGAAGGCGCCGGCCGAGACGTTCCGCGCGGCCAAGGGCTGGGCAGTGGCCGGCCTGACCCTGGGCTTCCTGACCTGGCAGGTGGGCTTCATGTCGGTGGGCGGGGAATGGTTCGGGATGTGGATGTCGAAGCAGTGGAACGGCGTACCGGATGCCTTCCGCTTCTTCATCACGCTGCTGGTGGTGCTGATCTACCTCAGCCTGCCGGAGGATGGTGTGCCCCGGGAGGCCTAAGAACCTGCGCTCAACGGGAGGCCAGCCGGGTAACCGGCCTGGGCCACCCGTCTCCCCCCTGGCGGATCGGCGATCCCCGGCCCGCCCTATCTGCCAAGCCAGGCATCCAGTTGGCCCTGACGCTCCAGGGCGGCCAGGTCATCGAATCCGCCCACGTGCCGTGGGCCGATGAAGACCTGGGGCACGCTGCGGCGCCCGCCGCTGCGTTCGAGCATTTCCCCGAAGCGTTGCGAGTCGAGCTGCACATCCACCTCGGTGGCGACCACGCCCTTGCGCTGCAGCAACGCCTTGGCGGCGATGCAGTACGGGCAGGTGCGCGTGGTGTAGAGGATCACGTCGTTCATGGTGTTCTCCAGGTGCGGGCGGTCACCCACCCGCGCGGGGTGGATCAGTGGGCCGGCGGGAAATCCACGTCGGTGTGGGCGAGGTTGTTGAGGTAGTTGGTCAGGGTCATCAACGTGACCTGGGCCACCACCTCGACCAGCGCGGCATCGGTGAGGCCGGCGGCGCGTGCCTCGGCCAGTTGGGCGTCGGACAGGGCGCCACGGTTCTCCACCAGTTGCCGGGCGAGGCGGGTCAGGGCGTTGGCCTGGCCGTTGCGTGCGGCCTCGATGTCGTCGGCCGAGAAGCCGGCCAGGGCGCTGAAGTGACCATGTGCGGCCAGGCAGTAGTCGCAGCCGTTGACGGCGGATACGGCGAGGGCGATCTGTTCCCGCTCACGGGGGCCCAGGCTGCCCCGGGACAGGGTCTGGGACAACTGCAGGTAGCCCGAAAGCACGGAAGGCGCATGGGCGAGGGTCTGGAACAGGTTGGGCACGAAGCCGAGGCTCTTCTGCACGCCGTCCAACTGCGGGCGGGCGGCGGTGGAAACGGCATCGGGGGCGACGGGGGCGATACGGGGCATGGCGGATTCTCCTGTGGGGGTGGGTATCCCTTGTGGATACGGTTCCCATGCTAGGGACACGCTCTGAACCCATGGACGCAGAAACTCGCGATCTTGCAACCGATCGTCCAGAATCCAGCCTTTGACTGGAGCCTGACCATGGATCGACTTTCCGCCCTGCTGGGGCACTTCGGTGTCCAGGCGGGCACGTTCTTCAGCGGGCCCTTCTGCGGTCTGGAGGCCTTCGGCCAGGACAGTCGCAGCGGCCATGTACACCTGTTGCAGGGCGGCCGCGTGGTGCTGCAGATGGACGACGGCAGCCACTGGACGCTGGAGGAGCCCTGCCTGGTGTTCTTCCCCCGCCCCTATGCCCATCGCCTGGAGGCCAGCGAGCTGGACGGCACCCGGCTGGTGTGCGCGACCCTGGCCTTCGGCGGGGCCTCGGGCAATCCGCTGGCGGCGGCGCTGCCGGACTACCTGGTGCTGCCCCTGAAGGCGCTGCCCCGGCTGGCCGACAACCTGGACTGGCTGTTCGCCGAGGCGTTCGGCGAGGCCTGCGGGCGACGGGCGGTGATGGACCGGTTGTTCGAGCTGCTGGTGATCCAGTTGCTGCGCCACCTGCTGGACCACGGCGGGCTCGCTACAGGCATGTTGGCGGGCCTGGCCGATCGGCGCCTGTCGAAGGCCCTGAACCTGATGCACGAAGCCCCGGCACATCCATGGACGGTGGCGGAGCTGGCCGGCGCGGTGGCCATGTCCCGCGCGGCCTTTGCCGCGCACTTTCGCGCCGTCACCGGGCAGACACCGGCCGACTATCTGGTGCAATGGCGCGTGGGCCTGGCGCAGAAGCTGTTGCGCGAGGGCCGGCCGATCCCTCATGTGGCGGATGCGGTGGGCTATGAAAGTCCGTCGGCGCTGGCGCGGGCCTTCCGCCGCAAGACGGGGGCAAGTCCGCGGGAATGGTTGCTGGCACAGGAGTGACGGGCGAGGACGCCGGGGCGGCGTGGGGATGGTGTCCCAGAGTGGGTTCGAACCACCAACCTTCCCCTTAGGAGGGGGATGCTCTATCCAATTGAGCTACTGGGACATCGGAACGGGCGGCATGTTAGCGGCGCTCGACGTTTTTGTCATGCCACTGCCACCGGCTAGGCTCAGACTTTCGGAAAAAAGGAGCGACACCATGCAACCGAGCCGCCTTGATCCCCTCCCCGACTCCCCTTTCGTGACCCTGGACCTGCGCGCCGCCAGCCCGGCCGATGCGCCGGCCCTGGCGCTGCTGCTGCACCAACTGGGGCCGGACGAGCCGCAGCCGGACCCGACGCTGCTGGCGCTGCGCCTGGAGAACCTGCCGGCCGGGCGGGAGGTGCTGGTGGCGGAGCGGGAGGGCCAGTTGCTGGGCACCTGCACGGTGATCCTGGTGGAGCACCTGGCCCACAACTTCGCCCGCTCGGCCATCGTCGAGGACGTGGTGGTGGACGCGGAGGCCCGTGGCCTTGGGGTGGGCAAGGCGCTGATGGAGAAGGCGGCGGAACGTGGCCGGGCGCTGGGCTGCTACAAGCTGGTGCTCTCCAGCGGGCTGGGCCGCGAGGCGGCCCATGCCTTCTACGAGTCCCTGGGGTACCGGCGCCACGGGGTCAGTTTCTACCTGGACCTGTAGCGCCGACGTCGCGCGCCTCAGACCCGCCCGAAGCGCTCTTCGGCCAGGCGGTCGGCCACGTCGGTGGTGGTGCGGCCTTCCTGGTCGGCGCGCTGGAAGATGGTCTTGAGGGTGGCGCCGATGCCTTCGATGTGGGCCTTGAGGGCCGCGGTGCTGCCGCCGCTGCGCTCGTAGTGCACGTCGATGATGCCGCCGGCGTTGATGGCGTAGTCCGGGGCGTAGAGGCAGCCGTTGCGGCGCAGTTCCTCGGCCAGTTGCGCGTCGGCCAGTTGGTTGTTGGCGGCGCCGGCGACCACGGGGGCGCGCAGGGCTTCGAGGGTCTGCAGGTTGAGGATGCCGCCCATGGCGCAGGGGGCGAAGACGTCCACGTCCAGGCCGTAGATCTCGTGCTGGCCGACGGCCTTGGCGCCCAGTTGCTCGACGGCGCGGCGCACGTTGGCCTCGACGATGTCGGTCACCCACAGTTCGGCCCCGGCGTCATGCAGCATACGGGCGAGGTGGAAGCCCACCTGGCCGACGCCCTGGATGGCGACGCGCAGGCCCTTGAGGTCGTCCCGGCGCAGGCGGTGCTGCACGGCGGCCTTGAGGCCGATGAACACGCCGTAGGCGGTGGACGGTGACGGGTCGCCGCTGCGGGTTCCGCCGTCGAAGGCTTCGCGGGTGTTGGCACCGGCCACGTGGCGGGTGCGCTCGGCCATGATCTGCATTTCCGTCGGGCCGGTGCCGGAGTCGGCGGCGGTGATGTAGCGCCCGCCGAGGCTGTCGACGAAGTCGCCCATGGCCTGGAACAGCGCTTCGGTCTTGTCCTTGCGGGGGTCGCCGAAGATGACGGCCTTGCCGCCACCCAGTGGCAGGTTGGCCAGGGCGGACTTGTAGGTCATGCCACGGGACAGCCGCAGTACGTCACGCAGGGCCTGCTCGTCGTCGGCGTAGGGGAACATGCGGCAACCGCCGAGGGCGGGGCCGAGGTTGCGGTTGTGGATGGCGATGATGGCCTTGAGGCCGCTGGCTTTGTCGTGGCCGTGGACGACCTGCTCGTGGTGGTCGAATTCGACGTGGCTGAAGACGGACATGGGGGTTCCTCGATTCGGGTTGGGCGTGTTTCAAGTCGATGGGGCGCCCTCCCCCATGGACTGGGGGAGGGGCCTCCGATCAGGCGTCAGGCTGCCGGGTCGAACAGGTGCAAGACCTGCACGTCGCTGGCGGTGAGGCGCGCGCGCAGTTGCTGCTCCTGCTGGCGGACTTTGGCCAGGGCGCGCTCCTTCACCGGGCCGTAGCCACGGATCTGCTCGGGCAGTTCGGCCAGGGCGACGGCGGCGGCGTAGTTGCCGGGGCGCAGCTCCTTGAGGATCAGCTCCACCTGGGCTTCGTACTCGTCGATCAACTGACGTTCGAGCTTGCGCTCGTGGCTGTAGCCGAAGGGATCGAGGGCGCTGCCACGCAGGAAGCGGAAGCGTGCGAGGACGTCGAAGGCCTTGAGCATCCAGGGGCCGAAGCGACGCTTGCGCGGCTCGCCGGTGGCCAGGTCGGGCTTGGCCAGCCAGGACGGGGCGAGGTGGAATTCGAGGCTGTAGTCGCCCTCGAACTGCGCCTCCAGTTGCTTGCGGAAGCTGGCGTCGCTGTAGAGCCGGGCCACTTCGTATTCGTCCTTGTAGGCCAGCAGCTTGGCGTAGTAGCGGGCCACGGCGCGGGTCAGGGCCTTGTCTTCGCCGATGTCGGCCTGGCGCACGCGCTCCACCAGGGCGCGGTAGCGCTCGGCATAGGCGGCGTCCTGGTAGGCGCGCAGGTGGTCGGCGCGGTGCTGGACGATTTCTTCCAGGGTTTCGCAGCGCGGGGCTTCGATCTCGACCGGGCGGGCGAGCTTCTCCACCGCCTGCAGGTCGTGGGCGGCACGGCGGCCCCAGAGGAAGGCCTGCTGGTTGAGGGTGACGGCAACGCCGTTGAGTTCGATGGCCTTGTCGATGGCGGCGGCGGAGATGGGCACCAGGCCCTTCTGGTAGGCGTAGCCGAGCATGAACAGGTTGGTGGCGATGCTGTCGCCCAGCAGGCGGGTGGCCAGGCGGGTGGCGTCGACGAAGTGGGTCTTGGCTTCGCCCACCGCTTCCACCAGGGCGTCACGCATGGCGGCGCCGGGCACCTGGGCGTCTGGGTTGCGGGTGAACTCGGCGGTGGCGGCCTCGTGGCTGTTGACCACGGCGGTGGCGATGCGGTCGTTGAGCTTGGCCAGGGCCTCTTCGCTGGCGGCGACCACTAGGTCGCAGCCCAGCAGCAGGTCGGTCTCGCCGGCGGCGATGCGCACGGCGTAGATGTCGTCCTGCCTGGCGGCGATGCGGATGTGGGTGATGACCGGGCCGAACTTCTGCGCCAGACCGGCCTGGTCGAGCACGGTGCAACCCTTGCCTTCGATGTGGGCGGCCATGCCCAGCAGGGCGCCAACGGTGGTGACGCCGCTGCCGCCAACGCCGGGCAGGAGGATGTTCCAGGGCCGGGCGAGGCTCGGCTGGCGCGGCTCGGGCAGGGCGACGAAGAGCGCCTTGGCTCCGGCGGCCTCGGGCTTGCGCAGGCTGCCGCCGTGGACGGTGACGAAGCTGGGGCAGAAGCCTTCGACGCAGGAGAAGTCCTTGTTGCAGGCGTTCTGGTCGATCTGCCGCTTGCGGCCCAGTTCGGTTTCCAGGGGCAGCACGGAGAGGCAGTTGGACTTGACGCTGCAGTCACCGCAGCCCTCGCACACGGCGGGGTTGATGAAGGCGCGCTTGGCCGGGTCGGCGAGCTTGCCGCGCTTGCGGCGGCGGCGTTTCTCGGTGGCGCAGGTCTGGTCGTAGATGATCACCGAGACGCCCTTGAACTCGCGCAGTTCGCGCTGTACGGCGTCCAGCTCGCGGCGGTGGTGGAAGGTGACGATGGGCGCGAAGGTGGCGCGGGTGGGGTACTTCTCGGGTTCGTCGGTGACCAGGGCGATGCGTTTGACGCCTTCGGCGAAGACCTGCTGGCTGAGCTGGTCGACCCGCAGTTCGCCGTCGATGGGCTGGCCGCCGGTCATGGCGACGGCGTCGTTGTAGAGGATCTTGTAGGTGATGTTGACGCCGGCGGCGACGGCGGCGCGCAGGGCCAGTTGGCCGGAGTGGAAGTAGGTGCCGTCCCCCAGGTTCTGGAAGATGTGCGGGGTGTCGGTGAAGGGGGCCTGGCCGATCCAGGTGGCGCCCTCCCCGCCCATCTGGGTGAAGGTGTCGGTGTTGCGGTCCATCCACTGGGTCATGTAGTGGCAGCCGATACCACCCTGGGCGCGGCTGCCTTCGGGCAGCTTGGTGGAGGTGTTGTGCGGGCAGCCGGAGCAGAAGTGCGGGGTGCGCACGGTGGTGTGCTTGGGTGCGGCGAGGGCCTTCTCCTTGGCGGCAAGGAAGGCCAGGCGCGATTCGATCTGCTCGCTGGTGTAGATGGGGGCGAGGCGCTTGGCGATGACGCGGGCGATCATCGCCGGGGTCAGCTCGCTGAGGTTGGGCAGCAGGGAGTTGCCGTGCTCGTCGAATTCGCCGACGACGCGCGGGCGCTTGTCCACGGGCCAGTTGTAGAGCTGGCCGGTGAGCTGGTCCTCGATGATGCTGCGCTTCTCTTCCACCACGAGGATTTCGTCCAGGCCCTGGGCGAATTCGTGCACGGAGACCGGCTCCAGTGGCCAGCTCATGCCGACCTTGAGCACCCGCAGGCCGACCTGGGCGCAGAGCGCTTCGTCCATGCCGAGGTCGTTGAGGGCCTGGCGCACGTCGAGGTAGGACTTGCCGGTGGTGATGATGCCGAGGCGCGGGTTGGGCGAGTCGAGCTTGACCTGGTTGAGGTTGTTGGCCAGGGCGAAGGCGCGGGCGGCGTAGATCTTGTACATGTTCAGGCGCTTTTCCTGCGCCAGGGGCGGGTCGGGCCAGCGGATGTGCACGCCGTCCTCGGGCAGGACGAAGTCCTTGGGAATCTGCACCTGGACCCGCAGGGGGTCGACGTCCACCACGGCGGAGGAGTCGACGTTCTCGGCGATGGTCTTGAGGGCCACCCAACAGCCGCTGTAGCGCGAGAGTTCCCAGCCGATGATGCCGTAGTCGAGGATCTCCTGGACGTTGGCGGGGTTGAGCACGGGGATGGAGGCGGCGATGAAGGCGTGCTCGCTCTGGTTGGCGATGCTGGAAGACTTGCAGCCGTGGTCGTCGCCGGCCAGCAGCAGGACGCCGCCGTGGGCGGATACGCCGGCGGAGTTGCCGTGCTTGAAGACGTCGCCGCAGCGGTCCACGCCCGGGCCCTTGCCGTACCACATGGCGAACACGCCGTCGTAGCGGGCGCCGGGGAACAGGCTGGTCTGCTGGCTGCCCCACACGGCGGTGGCGGCCAGTTCTTCGTTGACGCCGGGCTGGAAGTGGATGTGGTTGTCCCTGAGGAAGGACTTGGCTTCCCAGAGGCTCTTGTCGAGGTTGCCGAGCGGCGAGCCCCGGTAGCCGGAGATGAAGCAGGCGGTGTTGAGGCCGTGGGCCTTGTCCCGCTGCTTCTGCAGCATGGGCAGGCGGGTGAGGGCTTGGGTGCCGGTCAGGTAGAGGTGACCGGTTTCGAGGCGGTATTTGTCATCCAGGCGGATCTCGGCCAGTGACATGCGGGCGCTCCTTTTATTTTTATGGCGACCAGGATGGCCACGGTTGGGGCCATCGTCCCGTCCCTGGGCAGGATCGCTGCCCGGAACGCATGCCCAATAATCTGACCGAAGGGTTCTGCTTTTTTCTTTCTATTTTCGGGCGCCAAGGCCAGACTTGCGCATGATTCATCCAACAAGAACAAGATTACGGACTGATTCATGCACACCCTTCTGAGCCCCATCGATCGCAAGATCCTTCGTCTGTTGCAGCACAACGCCGACCTCTCCGCCGCCGAAGTGGCGGAACGGGTGGAGCTGTCCCAGTCGCCCTGCTGGCGACGCATCCACCGCCTGCAGGAGGAAGGGCTGATCGAGCGCAAGGTCGCCCTGCTCAATCCCCAGCGCCTGGGGTTTTCCATCACGGTGTTCGTCAACGTGAAGCTGTCGGCCCACGGGCGCAACAACCTGACGGAGTTCGAGGACGCTATCGTCGGCTACCCGGAGGTGCTGGAGTGCTACACCATGGCCGGCGGCTCGGACTACCTGCTGAAGGTGGTGGCCAAGGACATTGCGGGCTATGAACGCTTCCTGCGGGACCATTTGCTGCAGCGCCCCCATGTGCAGGAGGCGCACTCGAACATCGCCATGAGCGAAGTGAAGCGAACCACCGAACTGCCCCTCGACTGAGCCGGCAACAGGCCCGTTCCAGAGCGCCTGCGCGATACCGTGCAATTTGCAATGCCGGGAATACCCCACCTTGCAAAGTGCACGGAAGGAGCGTTTCGCTTTCTATTTAAATATTTGATTTATATGGATTTTTTATAAAATCCAGCTTGGCACGACACCTGCTCTTATCCATGGCAAAAGGACCTATGGATGCAGGACCCTCCCATGAACAGCCTCTTCACCCTGTTCGTCGCCATCGCCGTCACCCTGCTCGTGGCGTCTGGTTTCGCTGCCTTGCACGGGCAGTACCAGCAGTACGCCACCCGCCAGGCGATTGCCGATATCCGCATTGCGCCGATGGAGTTCGTGCATGCACGGCAACCTGCTACGAGCCAGCCTGCGGCCAGGGCACTGCGCATGACCGAGCAGCAGGTTCCCGCTCCGGTCCAGCGCCTGTCGTTCTGAGGGCGGTGCGATGCAGCTTGATTACGCCCTCTGGAGCCTGGCGCTCCCGGTCGCGGTCCTGGTGCTGGCCGGTTTGGCCTGCCTGGCGTTCTGGGTGATCGACTGCGTCACCTCGCCGGAGCGGCAGGCCAAGCGACGACGTGCCGAGCGCCCCGATGGGGATGGCTCCGAATACGACCCTTTCTTTTGAGTGCAAGGAGCCCGAAATGTCGAAGTCGGCCTTGATCTGCCTGATGGTGTGCGTGCTGTGCAACGTCGGGCTGTGGCTGGAGCCGGGTGAAACCGCGTGGCTGGCACAGGCCCTGAAGATCGGGCTGGCCACCAGCGGGGTGCTGCTGGTGCTGGCGCTGCTGGTGGGTAAGCGGGTCAAGTTCGATCCGGTGCTGCGCTAGTCCACCGTACCGAGGATCGTCAGCAGGCGTTCGAGGGTGGTTTGCAGGTCGCCGGAGTTGTCGAGTATCACCAGCCCTTCACTCTCTTCAGCCAGCAGGGCCTGGGTAAAGGCGGCGTTGCGGGCCAGACGGGCTTCGATCTCGTCCGCGGTCTCCCGCCCCCGGCGCAGCAGGCGCTGACGCAGAACGTCCGGAGCCACGTCGAGCAAAATGGCCTGGAGACGGGGGTAGCACCTACGCGCCTCGGGAAGATAGCCGCGGGAACCATTCACCAGAACACTCAGCCCATTACCCAGCCAGTCATCGATTTCCCTGGGAATGCCGTAGGAAAGTCCGTTGGCATGCCAGCTCATGGCGAAGGCGCCCTGGGCTTCCAGCTCATTGAAACGCTGGGGCGTAACCGCTTCGGCCGCCTCCCCCACCGCTTCGGCGGAGCGGGTGATGACCCGCCGGACCACCCGGCAACCGCGCTCGGCCAACTGGGGCCGGGCGGCGTCAAGCAGGCTGTCCTTGCCCGAGCCTGAAGGTCCGATGAGATAGAAGAGCCTGCCGTTCATGGGGTTCTCGCTCGCGCTACCGAGGGGCCTGGAAACGGCCGCCACGATACCGGGATCCGACCTGTTTTGGCAGCCTCGGTCGCCTGGAATCACCGAACGTCGAACAGTATCAAAACGCCAGCGCAGCGGCGTTATCATGGCAACCGTTCGGCAGCCTTACTGAACGAAGCGGCTGTCTGACGGTCGATTCACCGGCAAGCGCTCTGACCAGGGCTCCGAATTGCACAGTGACTCGCATTTCGGACAATTGGTGCTGGCAAAAAGCCTGCACCCAGCCCAGAATTTACGACACAGTTTTGACGTCAAGGAAACGTTGCATTGACCTCCAGGGTCACTCCTGACGCCAAATGCGATGTCGGGCGGAACGCCTGATGCGAAGGATTGTCAAACCGGTGACAATCACGTAGCTCATTGCCAGCATCGCTCCCTGAACTAACCGGTTTATGAATGTATGCGCCCTATGAAACAGGCTATCTACTCCAGCCGTACCGCTGACAAGTTCGTCGTCCGTCTGCCGGAAGGCATGCGTGAACGCATCGCCGATGTGGCCCGCAACCACCACCGCAGCATGAACTCCGAAATCATCGCGCGACTGGAGCAGAGCATGCTCCAGGAAGGTGCGTTGGATGAGGGGTTGAGCATGCGGATCGACAGCCCGGAGCTTTCTCTTCATGAGCGCGAGCTGCTTCAGCGCTTCCGTCAACTCTCCCGCCGCCAGCAGAACGCCCTGGTCGCGCTGATCGCCCACGACGTGGAACTCGCCGCCGAAGAAGCGTGAGTCCGTTGCGACATTCAAGAGCCGCCCTAGAGGCGGCTTTTTATTGCCTGCGATTTAACAGGTCGGAAGAAAAAGGCCCCGCGTGTGCGGGGCCTTGGGGTTGGTCAGAGCAGGAAGATGGTCGCCAGCCCGAGGAAGATGAAGAAGCCGCCGCTGTCGGTCATGGCGGTGATCATCACACTGGAGCCCATGGCCGGGTCGCGGCCGATACGGGCGAGCGTCATGGGGATCAGCACGCCCATCAAGGCGGCGAGCAGCAGGTTGAGGGTCATCGCGGCGGTCATCACCACCCCCAGCGACCAACTGCCATAGAGGTAGAAGGCGACCACACCGATCACCCCGCCCCACACCAGGCCATTCACCAGGCCCACGCCCAGCTCCTTGCGCAGCAGGCGTGAGGTGTTGCCGGGGCTCAACTGATCCAGCGCCATGGCGCGGACGATCATGGTGATGGTCTGGTTGCCGGAGTTGCCACCGATACCGGCGACGATGGGCATCAGTGCAGCGAGGGCCACCAGCTTCTCGATGGAGCCTTCGAACAGGCCGATCACCCGCGAGGCGACGAAGGCGGTGATGAGGTTGATGGCCAGCCAGGCCCAGCGGTTGCCGACGGATTTCCAGACCGAGGCGAAGATGTCTTCCTCCTCGCGCAGACCGGCCATGCTGAGGACTTCGCTCTCGCTCTCCTCACGGATCAGGTCGACGATCTCGTCGATGGTCAGACGGCCGATCAGCTTGCCGTTCTTGTCGACCACCGGAGCCGATACCAGGTCGTAGCGTTCGAACGCCTGGGCCGCGTCATTGGCGTCCTCGTCCGGGTGGAAGCTCACCGGGTCGCTGGCCATCACTTCGGCCACCAGCTTGTCCGGGTCGTTCACCAGCAGGCGCTTGATCTGCAGCACCCCCTTGAGGATGCCGTCGTAGTCGACCACGAACAGCTTGTCGGTGTGGCCCGGCAGCTCCTTGAGGCGACGCAAGTAGCGCAGGACCACTTCGAGGGTGACGTCTTCGCGGATGGTGACCATCTCGAAGTCCATCAGCGCACCGACCTGATCCTCTTCATAGGACAGTGCCGAACGCACACGCTCGCGCTGTTGGGCGTCGAGGGACTCCATCAGCTCGTGGATCACATCGCGGGGCAGCTCGGGGGCCAGGTCCGCCAGTTCGTCCGCGTCCATCTCCTTGGCGGCGGCGAGCAGCTCGTGATCGTCCATGTCGGCGATCAGCGTCTCGCGGACGGCGTCGGAGACTTCCAGCAGGATGTCGCCATCGCGCTCGACCTTGACCAGTTGCCAGACCGTCAGACGGTCGTCGAGCGGCAGGGACTCAAGAATATGGGCGATGTCAGCGGGGTGGAGTTCGTCGAGCTTGCGCTGGAGTTCGGCAAGGTTCTGACGGTGGACCAGGTTTTCCACCAGATGATGGTGCTGACCTTCCTGACGGTGGGTCAGGTCTTCCACCAGCTTGTGGCGATGCAGCAGTTCGACCACCTGGGCAAGGCGTTCCTGCAGGCTTTCTTGAGGCTTCTTTACTTCTACTTCGGTCATAGCGCGCTCCACCCCCAGTGGCGGCGCACGCCAAGGAGGGTCAATCAGTCAATACGCGATTGGCAAATCGAGATCTTGAGTAACTACTGGGTAAGTCCATGAGGGGTGTCCAAAAGCCTCGGCGAGGCTGACCGCGCAATGATAACACCGGTCGGTCATTTTGCGCGTTACAAAATCGTGGCCAGAACAATCGGTTGCAGCACAAAGCTGAGATTGCTTGCACCTTCCGTGGGACGTCTTCATGCCCCGGCGAGGCACCGTTGGGAAGCAAGTAAAGCAGATACCTTCGAGGCTCATCGTCATGGAGGACCGCTCATGCTTCGATACGTCGCCACCCTGGCCCTGCTGCTCGCCGCACCGCTCACCGCGCCACAGGCCGCCACCATCTACCACTGCAAGGGCCCGGACGGGCGCATCACCTACTCGCAACTGGGTTGCCCCGACGACCAACGCATCGCCAGCCAGGAAACCGCCCCGGCCCACGGTGAGGCGGAGTACCTGCTGCCGCCGGCCAAACCCGAACGGATCGTGCGCAGAAGCCGGAAGGAAGCGGCCGAGAATCGGCGCGAAATAACGGTGGTGGGAGAACGACAGGACGGCTGCGGCAATCGGATCACAGGCACCGAACGGCGCCAGGCGATGTTGCGCAAGCAGGTGCGCACCGGAATGACACAACGGGACGTGGAAAGCATGCTCGGCAAACCAGACCGGATCACCCGCAGCAACGGGCTGACCCGTTACCACTACGCGCCGAAGAAAGGAAAGGGACGCAGCCAGGCCGTCGCGTTCGACGAACAAGGCTGCGTCAAGGGAAGGCGCTGACGCAGCGCCTGGAAGGCAGGAAATGGGAAGGGAACGGACGCCCCCCGGCAGGCCGCTGAATAACCCACGGCGTTGCCATAGCAGCGCCCAGGTGTTCAACAGCCCGCTAGCGGCAGGCGTCCAAAGCGGCCACGAGCTCTCGCTCGTAGCCCATGCGCTGCAGGCGTTCGGCCCGCAGCACTTTCATCTGTTGATCGATCGGCGCATCCAGCGCCAGCGCCGATACGGCAAAGGCCGGAGCAGCCGGAAGTTCGACACGACACGGAACCGGCACCGGCACGCGCACCTCCATGGGCGGCGGCACAACGGGCGCGGTGCATCCGACCAGCAGGCCCAGGGGCATTAACCACGCCCCGTTCATGGCGCACGCTCGCGCCGAAGCTCCTCGGCAAACGCCCGCCTCGCGGCCTCACAGGCATCGGCCGAAGGCGTGGGCTCCAGCATCACCTGGGCGGCAGCGTGGTAGTCACGGGCGGACCGGGAGCGCGACTCGGCAACAGCCGCCTCGGCGCGCTCGCTGCGCGCACGTCCCTGGCGCTCCAGTTCGGCCATCGCCTGGCCCTGCTTGAGCAGCGCCAGGCGATTGGCCTGATCGGCCTGTTGCAACGCGACCAACTGCGCACGGGCCTCGTCCAACCGGGGCCGGTAGAACTGCCCGGCCATCCAGGCACCGAACCCGACCAGCCCGAAGGCACACAGCCCCCAGGCCAGCCAGCGGCTAGAAAGAAAGGCGCTCATGCCAGCGCCTCCCGGAACTTCGCCCACAACGCCCGACGCTCGGCCAGGCCATTGAGCCCACCGTTGATGCGCCGGGTGATGGCCTCGAAGTCCCCGGCATCCGCCAGTTCGTTCAGCCCGTTCACCTGCCAGAACCAGGCGGCCGAAAGCACGGCCGGCTCCGGCTGGGCGAGCAGATCCGGCTGCTCCACCAGGGGCAGCCCCAGCGCAGCACCGCAACGCTGGTACTGGGCCCGACCGGTGATCTGCAACAGCCCCCTGCCCCGGTACCGCCACCCGTCTCCGGAAGCTTCGGGGCCGTTCCCCATGCGGTTGGCATACACCACATTGGCAATCGCCTCGGGCCGACGGTGGAGGGCCCGGGCCAGCGCATTGGGCTGCCCATCCGCGCCCCGGAAACGTCCCGGCCAGGTAGCGGCCAGGCCGGTGGCGCTGTAGTTGAGGTTCTCGGTCAGCCGGGTGAAACCGGCGGACTCATGGGCGGCTTGGGCGAAGAAGGCGGATTGGCGGGTGGGGGTGGTGAGGGAGAAGCGTCGTAGGTACTCGTCAGTCATACAGCGGATGACACCTACATCCTTCTGGCATACAGCCCCAGAAGACATCACTAAATCCGCGACAGCCATTAGTCCCCCTGATCAGCATCCTTGAACGGAGGCTCAGGCCACTCGATGGAGTTCGGAAACCCAGGCTGCTGCTCGATCCGATTCAACTGAACCCGATAGTTCTTCCATACGCGTAACTGCTCCTGCTCGTCCGCTGTGGCTTCTCCCAGATCCATCGCATCCTGCAATGGCGCCATCCTCATTGCAGCCGAACGTAGCAAGGCATCACGCCAAGAGATCGCCTGTGCAATCGTTGCTTGCTCTTGTGCATCAGCATTAATCACCCACTTATTGCCGTTCCACTGATAAACCCCTGATACATCAGGGGGAGGGCAAATAGCTACTTCCCCATCAACCAGGACCAGTGCAGTGCGCTGATCCCATTGTTCCTGCGTCAGACTGTATGCGCCAGATGGCACGATCATGACAGTTTCATCGTTATAGACACAGGCTACGCGCCCATCGTCATTAAAAGTTGCGTATTTCATTATCCCTCCTTGACAAATTGAGCCTCGGTATAGCACTCGGTATATCCAGAATTGGACGCACAACCTAAGCCGTATGTAGGGCAGGAGCTGGACACCCACAATCTTATGCTATATGCCTTCTTTTCAGTAATCTCTATTGCAGATGTCATTACAGAAGTGCTTCGAACATAGTCACTTGCACTGACGGTACTTCCATTACCACTAAGCCCAGTACCAACAAGAACACCGTCCGTCTCGTTGAATAAGAAAATATGATAACTGTCAACGTTTCCGTGAGTTGTCTCTATCCGGTACCAATACTTACCTGGCGGCAGGACTATTTGGTTCCCCACTAATCCAGCTCCCGGAATAGTGTTATAGCGCATCGTATTTAATGTCCGAATATTGACCCCAGCCACGGCAGCCCCCCCTTGAGTACCCGCCACTTTCTCATCAGCGACAATAAGTGTTCCGCGAGCAGCCAGCTTTGCCTCAATAATCGATACACGGGATGCGAGGTTGGCGTACTCGGTGACCAGCTTCGCCATATCGGCATTACCGCTGTTATCCACCTGCCCAAAGAGCTTGATCGTCCAACTACCCGTCACGTTAATGGGGCGAGTTTCCGAACCTGTCCGTGCTCCTCCCTCAACGGAGGGTGTATCCGAAAGCACGGCATAGTGGTTCTGGAGGGAAGTACCGCCAGCGATGCCGTTTGAGATGGCACCTTCGACAGGGAATCGGGGATTCAGAGACAAATTGGCCGTAGCCGAACCCAAAACGGTTGCATGGCGATGCGCCTGGACCTGGTCTCGCTGGACTTCTCCCGGCGTACCCGCAGACATGGCGCCATCACCCCGCAGGAACATTGCAGCGATGGAGCCAGGGAATCTGCCGTTGTAATCAGGCACTCGGAAGGTGGTGGAGCCGTCGCCACGGCTGTAACAGCAGCGCTTGGCAGGGTCGGATAACCAGACCGCATCGTCTACGACGGGCACCTTCCCTGCTGCAATGGCAGCCCATGCGTCAGGGAATGAAGCCCGGTTGAAGATCCCACCGTCTGCAAAGGGCTGCCCCGGATAAACGAGTTGTCTGGATGGAGACCAACTGACGTGGAACAACGGGAGGCCACTGCCAACACTCAAGACCTGCTCTTGAATCAGCGCCTTCACCGCTTCAAGCGTCAACGCGGTTTCCCCCCATTCACTTGGGCTGCTCGATGGCCGCTTGCCCAGGCTTGTCGCCTTGGCCTTCCAAACCTTGCCGCCCTCCTGCACGTGGGCGCCCGCGGGGTAGTCCTCGGTCGCCGACCACTCGGCGATGCCCCGCTGCAGGAGGTAGCGCAGGGCTTCGTCATTGCGCTTGAACAGCGCGTTGAACCATTCCATCGGCGGGATGCCGTTGGTCTGGTCGAACGACACGCCCCAACCTCGGGCGATGTCGGGGAAATTCTCGACTTCTCCGGTTTTGGCGCCGGATGCAAAGACCGTCTCGTCAGGACGTTTGTATTGAGTCATGGGTAAAACCTCATTCGATTCGTGGCTAGAAAATCGCCGGCGCAACGGCCGGCGATTGAGCGCGGCCCGCTCTGGAAGGGGGCTGGCGCTCGGGAACAAAGGAGGGGCAAACGCCCCACCGATCACGAATCGATGCTCGCCATGGCTCAGCTTGAAACGCCCAGCCCGCATGAGCGGGCTGGGGAGAGAAGGCTCAGTCGAGCCGGTCGGGCGCCAATGGGCGCGAAGAGGTCAGAGGTTTGGCAACGTGCGCCATCACGACCACCACTTGTCGTCGGTGTAGTCACCCGGAATGGCGTCCATGTCCTTCAGACGACGCCCTGCCAGGACCAGTGCCTGGGTGCGCGCCGCCATGGCCTTGGCGAAGGCCACGACAGTAGGTGCATCCATGGGCACCAGGGTGTTGTCGGCGGCGATCCAGGTGAATTCCTGTTCAGGTTCCAGCCAGCGCAGATCATCCGGCTTGACACCACTGGCTACCGCCATGAAAGCCAGTTGGGCGGCTTCGGTGATACGTTCACGGTCGATTGACCGGGATTGGAACAACGTGCCTTGGAACTCGATCCCCCCCGCAAGACGACGGTCACGCTCGTAATCGATATCAGCCGGTTTTATCTGCCCCACCTTCTTGAGGTACTCCTCAATGTCAGCAGTAGTCAGAGGCGCAAGGTCTTTGTTGATCAAATGATCCTGCGAGCCATCTTGCTCATAAGCGAAAATTTCACCACTTAGTGCATTAACGAAGTATTTCATCAGGCCAACTCCATCCAAGTATTAATACTTGTGCCCGCCGTTACCGAGTAAGTAGCTCCATTTGGGACCACAGCAGAAATAGTCGTGGAAATAGATCCCGATGCGATAGGCGTAAACTGCGACACCAAAACTCCTCCTACGGATATCCCCCTCGTCGCTAGACCGTTAGCCGCAAAAATACTCACCAACTTTGGACGACCACTGGAGTTCGTATAAGTAACACCTGAAGCACGACTAGCCGTAACGTCTTGCCAAGCTTGGCCATCGCCAACGCTACGCGGTCGTATTTCGAGTGCCTCCACCCTCGTTACCAACGCTGCATAGGTCGAAGAAACCGCAGCGGCATCAATTGCCCCAGGGTTGGTTACTCCGTTACCCATCTTGATGATCCAGCAGCCAGTGACGTTTAACGGGCGAGTTTCTGTAGAAGTACGAGCCACCCGTGATGCATCGAAAGTTGCGATATAGTTCGGCTGCGCGTTATAGCCCACGCCGGTAAAGCCTTGGCCAGTCTGGAAAACTCCCGACGCATGCTCGATACCTCCATGAGCAAGCTCACCAACAATATTTTGAAGCGCATCTCGCTGAACTACGCCAGCACCACCCGCCGACAACGCCCCATCCCCTCGCATGAACAACGCCCCCAACGACCCCACCGCCTTGCCGTTGTAATCCGGCATGCGGAACGTGGTGCTGCCGTCACCCTCGGTGAACATCCCGCGCTGGGTGGGATCGCTGCTCCAGGTCGCTTCGGTGGTCTTGGGCACCTTGCCATCACGAATGGCGGCCCAGACGTCGGGGTAAAGCGCGCGGCTCAGCAGTTGGCCGTCGGCCGGGGCGCAGCCGGCGGGGATGCTGGCGCGGCTGACCCACCATTGGACGGACAGCAGCGGCATGCCCATGTCCGAAGCCCCCGCCGGCGTCATCAACACCTGCAGCAGCGCATTGGAGGCCGGCACGCCCCCTGCCCCGCTGACGTACACCACCGGCACCGAGCGGTAGGCGCCGCTGTCCACCAGCTCGCCTGTGACACGGAAGCGGTGGGCGACGCTGCCGCCCGGGCGGCTCTGGATGCACAGCGTGTCGCCGGCACGCAGCAAGGCCACGCTGCGGCTGTAGTCCAGGCCTTCGGCGCTGGACTTGGCGATCATCAGCGCGGTGGCGTCGGCCGGGTTGGTGGCGTTCAGCGCCAGGTAGCCGTTGGCCACGCCGCCGGAGGTGGCGCTGCTCCATTGCCACTGGCCGAAGTTGAGGGTGCCGCCGCCCAGTTGCTCCTGGATCAACGCCTTCAACGCCTCACGGGTCAGCGCCGTCTCCCCCCATTCGCCGGGGTTGACCGACGGCCGTTTGCCAAGGTTTGCCACCTTGGCCTTCCAGACCTTACCCCCTCCTGAACGTGGGCGTCCACGGGGTAGTCCTCGGTGGCCGACCAGTCGGCGATGCCGCGTTGCAGCAGGTAGCGCAGGCCTTCGTCACCGCGCTTGAACAGCGCGTTGAACCACTCCATCGGCGGGATGCCGGCGGTCTGGTCGTAGGCCACGCCCCAGCCACGGGGAATGTCGGGGAAACCCTGGACCTCGCCCGGCTTGGCGCCGGATGCGAAGACCAGTTCGTCAGGACGGGAGTAATGCGTCATAGGAACCTCGCGAATTTTCCTTGGTTGAAGCCGAGTGCGCCGGCGGCGCCCCGGAAGCCGAAGGCCCGTTGGGGCACAGCGACGTAGAACTGGATACGGACACCCGCCGGTCGCGGCAGGATGTCCAGGGTGTTCAGCGCATAGCGCTTGAAGTCGCTGACCTGGTCGCTGCGGATGACCACGGTCAGGCTCATGTCGTACTGGTCGAAGACCAGGCTCTCGCTGTCGAAGATGAAGCGCAGGGCTGCGCTGATGTCGTCGACGGTGCCGAGTTGGTAGTTGCGGGCGATGCGGCAGCGGATGAGGAAGCGGTAGTCGTCGTCATCCAGCACCGCCGACTCTTCCAGCGGATCGCCCATGCGGTACCACTTGCCGGTGCCGAAACCACGGGCACCGGGGACTTCGTGGAAGCCGAACAGGCTGCGCGGGGCGAGCCCGTTGAGCACGCGGCTCTGGCCGACGTGCTTGCCCACCAGGTCGAGGTTGGCGCCCAGCGCGCGGTCGATGTCGAGCGCGTCGGGCAGGCTCGACAGGCCTTGCCAGGTGTCGCCGAACTGTCGCGAGAGCAGTTCGGCGGTGGCGGCGGCCCGGGGCTTGCCCTGGTATTGCCAGATCAGCAGGCGGTCATAGCTCATAGCACCACCACCTCGATGTCGGACGGGGCGAACCGCGCCCGTTCACGCACACCGATGGCGATGTTGTCTGCCGCCGGGGTGCCGCTGCGGCGGCTGATCTTCAGCTGCTCGACCCAGAAGCCCTGGACGGTGTTGATCGGGCTGTAGAGCCGCGACAACTGCACGTCCTGGCCGATACGGAAGTCCAACTGCGCCAGTTGCGCCTTGATCGCCGCCACGTCGATGGCGGTGAACTCGGCGTCGCGCCGTAGTTGGACGAAGGCCTTGCAGTCGACCACCGCCGGGCGGTCGAAGCGGATCAGGCGCTTCATGCCCTGCCCGTCCACCACGTTGCGTGACTGCTGGCCCATGAGCCCGGTGCCCGCCGGCTTGCGCTGGAAGATCGCCTGGGCGATGGCCTGCTCCTCGCCGCCATCGACGATCAGGTTGAGGCTGTGGCCCGGCACACCGTCGGCGTCCGGGGTGGGGCCGGTGTTCTCCAGACCCACCACCTGGCGCACGTCCGGCAGTTGCAACAGCGCGGCCACCAGGCCATCGAGGCTGTTCTGCGCCGGGCGGGCGCGGCTACGGAAGAAACGCGCCCGCAGCTCGGCGTCGGTCTCCTCCTCCGCCCCCACTTCGGCGGGCGCCTGGGTGGTGGCGGTGTCCCAGCCCAGCACCAGGGTCTCAAGGGTGAGGCTGCTGTTGGCCGGCAGGTTGTAGGCGCCGAGTTCCTCGCTGCGCAGGTCGGCACGGGCGGAGCCGTCGGCACCCAGGGTGACGTCGGCAGTGAGCAGCCAGCGCCCACGGTTGGCGTCGCGCAGCACGGCGCCGGCGGGAATCTCGGTGCCGGCACGCCCGGTGAGGGCGGTGCCGCGCAGGTAGCTGTAGCGCGCCTGGCGCCGGGTCAGCCCGGCGTAGGCGACCCGCTGTTCGAGCCAGTCGCCACTGGCGTGGTCCGGATCGAGGGCGCGGTAGATGACCTCGCCCAGCTCCTCCAGGTCCGCACGGACCTGGGCGATGAGCCCGAGCATCTGCCCGTCGGGGCTGTCGGGCGCGAGGTCGATGTCGTTGCCATAGATGGCCCGGAACCCCTGGTCCAGCTCCGCAAGGATGCTGTCCAGGCGTACACCGACATAGCCCTTGTTGGTCAGTTGTCCCATGTTGGTTCTCCAAAGAAAAAGCCCCGCACGAGGCGGGGCTTCGATTTGACGGCGGCGGCCGATCAGCGCTGGACGCGGGTGCTCAGGTCATTGCCGAGGTTGTCGCGCAGCGTGACGCCGATGGCCAGGCGTCGGTCGTCGGGGGTGACGTCCATCTGGAAGTCGAGGATTTCGCTCACCCCCTCGGTGGTGAGGATGCAGCGCTTGATGTCCACCTCGATCTGCGCCAGGTCCGCCGGCCGCTCCATGCGCGGCAGCCAGGGCAGACCGTGCTCCAGGTCGAGGAACCAGTCCCCCTGGAAGGAGCGCAGGCGCGTGCACACGCGCTGGGCCACGCATTCGCCGCCGTCGGCGTAGTTGTTGCGGCCCTGGCCGAAGGTCCAGTCGCCGTCCTTGTCTATTCGTCTCACTCTCATTGTCGTGTCCTCATTGCGGCACGCCGGTGACGGCCGGGCCGGCCATGACCTGGCCGTGCAGGTGACGCTCCAGGCTGATGCCGCCGGACACCACGTCGCCCTTGCCGGTCATGCCGGCCTCGAACACCACCGGGCACTTGATCAGCACCTTGGCGCCGTCCAGCGTCAGGGTGCCGCCCTCGTCCAGGCGCACGTAGGCCGAACCGTCCAGCCGGCGCAGTTCCACCGCGTCGGTGGCGAAGGCCGGCACCACCTGGGGCAGCGAGCTGATGCCCATCACCGCCACGGCGTCCGACAGGTCGTGCTGGCGGTAGTCCAGCGGTTCGCTGGAGGCACCGGAATGCCACCAGCCGTCGATGCAGCGCTCGTTGAACACCAGCAGGCACTCGTCGCCCGGCTTGACCGGGAAGGTCAGCACGAAGCCGCCCCCCCGGGGGAACTGCACCGGCACATCGGGCAGCATCGGCAGGGGCTGGCGCGAGCCATCCATCAGCTGCTGCTCGATCATCGGCTGCACGCTGGCCACCTGGCGGGCGGCATCGAAAGCGACGATGCGCCCCGGCAGCGCGGTGTGCAGACGTTTGATGCGGGTATCGAGGGCGGTGTCCATGGCGACCTCGGTCGAGGGGGTCTGCCAGTCGTAGTTACCCATTGCTCTTGCCTCCGGATTGGCTCTTGGCGCCGCCGGCCGGCTGGAACTCGCCCTTGCTCACGGTGAGCACGCAGAACCAGTCCTTCTCCATGACGTCGCCCTTGCTGATGATCCTGACGATCTTGTAGTCGCCGTCGAAGCGCGGCTCGATGGACTTCACCCGCACCGTGCCACCGACCCGGGGTGCCGGGTCGATCAGGCAGGTCAGCTCCAGGCCGCCCTCCACTTCCTTGGGTGAGCCGATCAGGCCGGTTTCCTGGGAGAGGAACACGGCCTGGTCGTCCAGCACGTTGCCGGCGGGCAGCAGCAGCAGTTCACCGTCCTGGATGGACCAGTCGGCGCCCTGCTCCGCCGCCACCTGGCTGAGCACGTCGCGGCTCAGCCCCACCAGCACCTTGCCGCGCGGCAGCGGCCGTTGCTTGGGCAGGGTGATCTGCCCCGGCGTGGTGGACTTCATCGACTGCACCGCGGCCTTGACGTGGTCGTCGGCGGTGCTGCCGGCGGCGAGGGAGCGGCTGATGCGCGCCTCGCGGTAATCCACCGCGCCGGTGGCGCAGGTGAGCACGGTGATGTTGTCCAGGCCCTTGCGCTCCACAGCCGCCTCGGCGATGTCGCCCGCGTAGAGCAGGCGCAGCTCGCTGTAGCCGGCCCAGAGCCAGGCCTTGCGCAGGGTGCCGTCCTGCAGTTGTTCGCGGTGCTCGGGGTTGAGGTTCCAGACGCGGATCGTCCCCGGGTTGGGTTTGTTGTCGATGCTCTTGGTGAAGTCGAAGGCCACCCGCAGGCTGTCGATCACCAGCCCTTCCTGGTCGGCACCGAGGATCAGGCGGTAACGCCGGCCGAACTGCCTCATGGCTGCACCTCCGCTTTCTCGCCGATGTGGAGCAGGCAGCGACTGCCCATGTCGTCACCGCCGATGGGGTCGAGGCCGACGCCGCTGACATCCTCCAGCCAGAGGAAGAACGGCAGGGTGCTGCGCCAGAGCATCGGCACGCCGGTCACCAGCGTCAGGCCCTGGGCCAGCCAGGTGCCCTTGGCCTCGTCCAGCAGGTCGATGGCCCAGTGGTCGCCGATGCTGTTGTAGCGAAGGGTCAGGCGCAGGCGGTAGCCGGCGAACTCGAAGCTCTGCTCCTGCAGCGGGTCGCTGCTGATGGGGATCTGCTTCATGAGAACACCGTCCTGCCTACCGCATGCGCAAAGCTCTCATTGCGCTTCTTGGTCTTGGGCGTGGTCTTGCCCTTGGACTTCTTCTCCGCTGCCTGGCACTGGGAGCGGCCGGAGCGCTTGGTCCCGGCCGCCGGGGTGACCACGCCGTTGATGACGCGGGTATCCACCACCAGGACTTCGCGCAGGGTCAGGTCCAGCTCGATGGCGCCATCGATGGCCTGCACGGCGGAAATCGTGGTGAGCAGCATGTTCTTGTACAGGTAGAAACCGGTCTGTACCTGTAGCAGCTCACCGGCCTTCTGGGTGTCCAGCAGGCATTGGTAGACCTGTTGCAGGCGCGACTGGCTGGGCGAGCTGTCGAAGCGCGACAGCGGCTGGTACTCCAGCATCCAGGGCGCTATGGGCCGGACCTTGGGCGTATCCACCTGGGGCTTGAGCCAGCTCTTGAGCTCGCGCTGGGCCCGATTGCGGGCCTGCCGGGTCAGGTTGGCCAGAATCCCCGGCCTCACCTCGTCGACGAAGTCGCCACTGCTGCGCAGCCCCGGCGTGACCTCGGCGGCCAGGGCCGCCAGGGGGTCGTAATGCTCGACCACGATGCCCTTGATCTTCAACGTGCGGGGCTGCGCGTAGGCGTGGTCGGCAATGTTGGCGCCGCTCTCCACCGGGTTTTCGGTGATCTTGAGTTCAGCGGTGTGGGTTTCGTTGATGACCGCATCGAGCCTCATCGTGCCGATGCGGCGGTTGATCAGCATGACCATCGATTCACCTCACTGTCTGATGTCACTCTGGTTGTTGTGGGTGGCCAGGCGCTGCTGGTTGGAGGCCACCTGCTCGGCGACCTCCCGTCCGATGGCTTGGGGGTTGTCTCCGCTCACGTGGACCGTGACCGACTGGTTGAAGCTGTTGTTGCTCACCGGGGCCATGAGGGAGGCGGCGCCGACGCCGGCGCCGAGGGCCGCACGACTCTGTGCGTCCTGCACACCGGCCGTGAACTGGCTGGCACCTTCCACCAGGCGAGGTGCCGTGGCGGCCTTGTCGTCGTCGCTGTTCCAGCCGAAGAGGTTGGCCACGCCGGAGAACATCCCCGGCGATTCCTTGGCCGCCTCGGGCGTGCCTTCCTTGTCATCGCCGAAGCCGAACATCCCGGCGACCTTCTTGAATCCGGCGCCGAGTGCCTCGAACTTGGCCTTCACGCCTTCGAACCAGCTGTTGAGGACTTCCTTGACGCCGTCGAAGCCGCCTTTGACGAGGACGAACAACCCTTTGAACAGGTTGATGACGTAGTTGATGCTGGCACCGATGCCGGCCATCAGGCCCTCGGCGAAGGCCATCGCCGACTCGCTGATTTCTCCCCAGAGGGCCATGAACCGTGCCTTCAGCCCATTCAGCACGGCCTCTACCGCGGCGATGCCATCGAGCAGCGGCTGCCAGGAGAACAGGCTGCCGATCACTTCGAACTGCGTGGCCAGGCCTTCGAATATCCCGCCGAATGCCTCCTTGACGCCGTCGACGTCTCCTCTCAGCAAGGCGAAGAAGCCTTTGAACAGGTTGATGACGTTGCTGATGCCCGCGCCGATGAACATCATCAGGCCGTCGGCGAAGGCCATCACCGTCTCGCCGTTCTCCGCCCAGAACGCATCGAACTGCGCCTTCATGTCCGCCAGGATGGCGCCGACCTCCTTGAAGCCCTTCACCAGCGGCTCCCAGACGCCGCCGAAGGCCGATTCGCCGCCGTCCAGGTAGGTCATGAAGTCGTCCACCAGGGCGATCACCACCACCAGGGCGGCGATGATCCACATGATGGGGTTGGTGGCGAAGGCCATCAGGCTGGCGCGGCCGACCCAGAGCAGGGCCGTGCCGAGCATCATCAGGGCGTTGTCCCAACCGACGGTTCCGCTGACCACGAAGTCCAGCGCGCGGCCGAAGTTGTAGACCGCGTCCAGGCCTTCGGCGACCAGCGTCATGGTCTTCTCCAGCCCCTCGGTGATCAGCTCCTTGTTGGCGTCCACCACCGCGAGGAAGCGGTCCGCCAGGAACGACAGTTGCGGGGCGAGGCCCAGGCCGACCCGCGTCTTGACCCCGTCCAGCACCTTGTCCAGTTTCTCCATGGACGTCTGGTAGTCCTTGGCCGACTGGGCCTGCTCGTCGGTGACGACGCCCAGGGCATCCGGCCCGGCCTTGAGGTCCTTCAGGCTGCCCAGGGAGGACTGCACGAAGTCGAAGAGCTTGGAGGACACCTGGGAAATGGCGCCGCCGATCCTGGAGGTGCTGCTCTCGACCTGCGCCGCCTTGCCCTGAACCTGGTTGAGGGTCTCGATGTAGGTGTAGTGAGCCTTGTTGCTGGAGAGCAGGGTGTTGCGGGTGACCTCGACGTTCTGCCTGAGGTGGTTCACCACGCTGATTTCCTGCACCAGCGTGTTGCTGATGACGTTCAGCTCCTGCTTCAGGGTGTTGGTGATCTGCTGCAGGCCCAGCGCGAACTGCGCGCTGAGTTGTTGGATTCCAATTTCAATTGCCATTGGCCTGCCTCTCGTGGGCCTGACGCTGTGCCTCGTCCCATTCGGCTATCGCGTCATGGAAGTCGCACAGGTCGGCCAGGGTGTAGAGCGCGCGCAGCTCGTGCAGGGTGCAGAGCTGGCGCATGACAGGGGTGAACAGGAACCAGTCGGTCACTCCGCCTTGGCCGGTCCCGGCAGAATCGCCGACAGGGCTGGCGCGGCGGCGGCGAAAAAATCGGCGAACTGGTACTTCACCCCCTCCACCAGCAGCGGCACCAGGTGCCCGCGGTGTTGGTTGAAGTGCGCCTCGGCACGGTCGGCGAGGCGGAATGCCGCGCCGTCGGCCGGTTGCACGTTGGTCTGCTGGATCACCAGCGCTTCGATCTCCGCCACCACCGGATCGCCCAGGTTGGCCAGGATGGCGCCGATGGCCAGGCTGTCGCCGCCCTCGCCGCGCTTGATCTCCACGCCCTGCAGCAGGCGCGCGGCCTTCTTCAGGGCGTTCCAGGCCGGCATGGCGTTGGCCGGGCGCATAACGTAGTCGAAGCCGTCGAGGTTGATGCGATGTTCGGCGTTCATGGTCAGGCGACTCCTTGTTCCAGGTTCACGTTGGCGCGCTCGAAGACGATGGTCCAGGTGGTGTCGTTGGCCTCGCTGCCACGGGTCACCTCGGGACGCTTGGTGAAGTAGCCGCGGGTGGCGCTGATCAGGTCTTCGTTGAGCAGGTCGCGCATTTCCAGGGTCAGCGGGGTGAAGGCCTTGAGGTTGCCTTCCTGCAGCAGGCGCAGGCTGTTGAGGAACTTGTTGTCACGCGAGTGCTGCTTGAGCTTCAGGGTGAGGGTCGCGGACCGGTCGTTGTTGGCAACGAACACGCCGGTGCCGTTGCTGCCGATCTTCATGGAGCCGGAATCGGTGGTGAAAGCCAGCTTGAGGACATCGGCGCCGGCGCCCCAGTCGCTGATCTCGTAGCCGTTGATCAGGACGGACAGTTGTTTCTGGTCGTAGATAGCCATGGAAAATCTCCGGAAATGAAAAGGCCCCACGCGGGGGCCGGAATACGTTGGGTGGGTCGGGATCAGCGGTCGAAGTTGACCAGCACGTCCACGGAGTGAACGGCGCCGGCCATCTTCAGGGCCACCTGGATCGGCGGGGCCTTGCGCTGCTCGCGGTCGGAGGTGGACAGGTTGTCGACGCTGTCGGCCCAGACGTAGTAGCCCTCGTCCAGGCGCTCGCCGCTGACCAGGTTGCCGAAGGGGTCGCCGTTCCACACACCGGGGGCGAAGGCACCGTTGTTCACGCCCTCGCGGCAGACCTTGCGAACGGCGGCCAGCAGGCGCGCCACACCGGCGTCGGTCAGCGGCACCTTGCTCGAAGAGCGGTAGAGGGTGGCGAAGACCTCCTTCTGCACCGCGTCGACGTACCAGTCGAGGATGTGCACTTCATCGAAGAAGCGGCCACCGATCACGGTGCCCTCGGCGACCATCGCTGACTCGTCGAAGTAGGTGTAGAAGTTCAGGCCCAGCTTCCGGCACTTGTCCGCTTCGGTGAGGGTCAGGTTGTCGGCGCTGATGCCCGGCAGCTGCTTGAACTTCATGGTCAGGGTGGAGTTGTTGGCGGCGAAGTTCACCGACAGCGCGCGCGCCAGCCAACTGGCCACCGCGTAGGGGTCGTTCTTGTCGTAGACCGCGACGGTGCGGTAGCTCTGGCGATCCTTCAGGCGCTTGAACGGGTTGCTCGGCACGTTCTCCAGGTGGCTGGGGTTCTGGGTGGTGACGCCGAAGACCTTCTTGTCCGCAGCCAGAACCCAGGCGGCCGCCTGTTCGATCTCGTCGTCGGTCAGGGACGCGGCGACGGTGGCGGCGTACCAGCCGGAGTTGACCTCCAGCAGCGCGGTGAACGCCTCGGGCAGCGTTTGTGCGGCCAGCACCAGGGCATCGCGGCCGGCGACCTTCTGCGCCATGCCGTTCTCCAGGCGCAGCAGGCCACCCAGGTAGGTGCCGGTGGCGCCCAGGTCCTGGACGAAACCGACGGACTTGGCCTGGCCGGCGACGTCGGCTTCGAGGATGAAGCGGTTGGCCACGGCGTCGTAGCGGCAGTTGACGGCCTGGGCGGTGAGCTTGGCGTCGATCAGCGCGGCGATGGCCGGCAGGTCGCTGGCGGCGCTGAAGTTCAGGCCGGTGACGTCCTGGCGGACGCCGTCCACGGTCACCGAGAACTGGCCGGCGCTGATGGCCTTGAGCTGGTCCAGGGTGGCCACCAGCGGCGTGCCGTTGAGGGCGGCCTTCACCGCCGGCACGTTGCGGGTGTTCTTCAGCCAGCGCGCCACCAGCAGCTGCTTGGGTCGCGGGCTCTGAGCGAAGAAGGCGCTCGCGGCCAGGGCGGTCTGGGAGGTGCTGCCGAAGGCGGCTTCCACCTCGGCCTGGCTGGCGCAACTGATGTAGAGGGTGGCGGCGTCGGTGAAGACGTTGCCGGCCTCGGGGGTGAACAGGGCGAGCTGGCCGAAGTCACGGCGCGGGCTGGCCACCGGTTGAACGTTGAGTTGTACGTTGACGATCTGCGAAAGCGGAAGGGACATATCAGGTCTCCGTTGGATTCACTGTAAGGGTGGCGGTGAGGCCCGTATCGGTGTGGGCGGTCACCACCGAGGAAGCGATGTGTTTCTGTTCCAGGACCACCTGGTGGCCATGGGCGAGGACCAGTTCCAGACGGGCCTGCTCCTTGGCCACGCCCGCCTCGACGGCGGACAGGTTGTCGATGGGTTTCATGCGTGGCAGGGCAACGCCCAGCCGGCGCAAACGGTCCAGGGCCCGGCTGGACTGCAGGATCGAGCGCGCGTCGTGCGCCAGATCCAGCGCCCCGGGGCCATGGGTGATGAGGTGGAAGGTGGTTTCACAGGCGGTGACGACGGTTTCCCGCTCGCCATTGCCGTTGAACTCGCGGCGGGACACGCCCACCTCGGCGGACTGCTGCTCGCGCAGGCTGGCGTACAGGCCCGCCGGCGGCGCAGTGGCCTGGTCGGCGGCCACCAGCGCACCGGGCGGCAGCTCCAGCAGGCTGCGCAACGCTTCGCGCAGGGCCGCCACATCCAGCCGCGTGGCGGTGATGCTCATGGTGTTCTCCTTTATATGCAGGGCACGACCCAGCGCGGACGACCGAGGCCGCCCGGCCAGACCGGGGATGGAACGGGTGGGCGCCTGGCGTCAGCCGAGGCGCAGGATGCAGGCGAGGTTGCCGCGGGCCCTGAACACCAGGACCAGCAGGATCAGCAGCACCCCCAGCATCCACGGCGACAACTGCCCCACGGGGTAGCGGCCGACCGCAATGCTCAGGGCCTGGCTACCGGTGCACAGCGCCATCAGGTAGGCGCAGAGCGAAACACCGGGGCGGAAGCGCGAACCGCGCCGCCGGTAGGTGATCAGCCGCAGGCAGATGGCCGAACAGACGAAGAGGGTCGCGGTGGCCAGCGGGTCATCCATTGCGGCCTCCCGCGCCTCGGCGCAACAAGGTGCGCAGCCAGCTGGGCAACTGCCCGCCGCGCATCCATTCGAGCATCCCGATCCCCCCGGTGACACAGAGGGTGGCGGCCACGAAGGCCACCACCCCGCTGGTCTGTGCCAGCCCGCGACTGACCGCCTCGACGGCGGCGTAATAGCCCCCCACCCAGGACACCAGCAGGTAGCCGGCGCGGGTCAGGGGCTTGTAGTCGCGGGCAAACACCACGAAGAAGATGGCACCGCCGAATCCTCCGATCAGCGCGTTGCCATCGATGCTGGGGATCAGGATCGCCAACCCCGCGCCGGTCATCCCCCCAGCCATTGCCGCAGCGACACTGGGCTCGGTCATGATGGGACTCCTTGAAGAGGGCCCGATGATCGACCGGGCCCGGAAACGAAAGAGCCCGCTGGTGGGCGGGCTCTTGATGGTCTGATTTCGATCTTGGAGCTAGGTTACCTTTATCGTCCCAACAGGTCAATATGGGAGAACCTGTTTTTTCAAAAATATTTTCAATGCGCCACGACAATCCCCGCACGGCTCATCGGCGCCTCCAGGCGCGCCAGGGCTTCGCGCAGTTTCAGGGCCACGCGCGCGCGCCAATCCTGGTCCCAGCGGTGCAGGGTGCTCTTGGACAGGCCGGTCAGGCGCTCGATCTCGCGGATGCTGTGGGGCGGGCGGCGGAACATGCGCATCAACAGCGCCAGGGCGGCGCGCTGCTCGGCCGAATCGGCCTGCGGCTTGAGCCAGTCGCGCAGGGCCGCCATGGCCAGCACGAAGTCGCGCCCGTGGGCGTATTCGGCCTGTACCACGGCCAGTTCAAGGGGGTAGTCGGCCAGCAGGCGCTGGGCGAAACGGATCGTCATGGTGGCCTGGGCCTGCCATTCGTGGGGGCTCAGGCCGCTGGGCAGGCGCTCGACGAACTGGGTGTCGAAACGCTCGCGCAGCACGTCGATCGCCATCGCCGTGGACGACTTCGGCCCCACCCGGTGTTCAGCCATCCAATACGCTACGGCCAGGGCCTGTTCGGTGCTGTTAAACATGGGCTGTCTCCTTTTCCATGCCCCGTGGCGGGGCTAAACAAAAGCCCCGTCGACCGGTTCACGGCAACGGGGCAGCACAGGCGCATATAATAATACCTATATATAGGTGCTTGCAATGAAATAGGCCCACCGTTAATCTGCTGCCCCATGGAACTCAAAGACCGCATCCGGGCGGCGCGAAAGCACGCCAACCTCAGCCAGGTCCAGCTCGCCCAGGCGACGGGCATGACCCAGGCCTCCATCTCCGATCTGGAGCGTGGCAAGTCGCGCGCGACCAGTTTTGCCACGCAGATCGCCACCGTCTGCGGCGTCAGCCCACGCTGGCTCGCCGAAGGCCACGGCGGCATGCTCGACACGCGCATGCCGCCTTCCGGCGCAAACGCCCACTGGGCCGGCGCCGTGGAGTCCTGGGACGACGACACCCCGCTGGACCCCGACGAAGTCGAGCTGCCCTTCTACAAGGAAGTTGAGCTGTCCGGCGGCAAGGGCAGCACCGTGGTGCTGCAGACCACCGGGCGCAAGCTGCGCTTCGGCAAGTACTCGCTGCGCAAGAAGAACATCGACGCGGCCAGCGCGGCCTGCGTGACGGTGAACGGCAACAGCATGGAACCGGTCCTGCCCGACGGCAGCACGGTGGGCGTGGACACCAGCTCGCGCACCATCAAGGACGGCGACATGTACGCCTTCGACCACGATGGGCAACTGCGGGTGAAGCTGCTCTACCGCCTCCCCGGCGGCGGGCTACGCATCCGCAGCTTCAACAGCGACGAACACCCCGACGAACGCTACGAGGCCACCGAAGTGGCCGAGCACATCCACGTCATCGGCCGGGTGTTCTGGTATTCGGTGCTGCTCTAGGCAGCCCTGGCGTCGAGCGCCCTCCGGAATACAGGCAAAAAAAT